>CANPYU010000127.1 GCA_947588665.1 uncultured Bacilli bacterium
TATTCTGTTTTTTGTTGAAATTGTTCGGCTGCTTGTCCTTTCCATTCTATATAAAATTTCTCCAATATGGAAAGGACAAGCAGCCGAACAATTTCAACAAAAAACAGCTAATTTCATTAAAGAATTATCTCAAATCAGAGAATCTCTACAAAATTATCAAGAATTTTTAAATAGCTATTATTTAGCAACTAACTCGTTAGATAATTCATTTAGTAATAAAAAAATAAGTATTAAATAGGAGGACTAATATGCAAGAATATTGCGATTATAACATTTTAGAAAGTTATGCTGAAGAATTAAAAACTAATTTTAATGGGTTAAATAACAGTTTAAATAACATTGATATGTCAATAAAAAGTATCACTAATTCTAGTAATTGGGATTCACAAACAAAAGAATATGTTTTATCATTATATACAACTATGCAAGATAATTTTAATATTATAGCTAATCGTCTAAAAAATATCAGTGACTATCTAGAAAATGTTGTTGGTAACTATCGCGTTATGGAGTATGAAAATGTCTTACACTAATATTAATACTAGTGCACTTTCCTCCGCCATAAATGAAGCTTTAAATGGTTTAAATAGCTATAATTTAAATTTGATTTATAATAATTTAAATTCTAAAGACATTTTAAATGCCCAAGCTAAAAATCCTTTGAATAATGCTTTAAACGATACTATTAACGATACTTCAATAAATGGCAGTATCATTAATTTAAAAAATAAATTAAATGATTTAAAGAAAGCTAATGAGTACATTAAAATTTATCAAAATCTAGAAAAAGAAATAAGAAGTTTAGAAAAAAGATTATATAACCATGATGGAACTAAAAATAAGAGTATAGAAAGACAAATAAATTCTAAAAAAAATAATTTAAAGAATTATGAAAATAAAATAAATAATATATTAAGTTGAGGTGAAAAATAATGTTTGGGAAAATATTATATATAAGTGATAATATTTGTTATATTGAAAATAAAGGAGCTAATGAAATAGGGGGAGATCTATTAAATCTTCATTTAATATTTGAACATGAAGATCAAAAAATTTTAGGAGAAATCGTGGAAATAAGGGATGATCGTATTGAAGTTCGTTTCTTAGGTGAATTTATTAATGGTCATTATAACAATGGTATTTTAAGAAAAGCCAGTTTAAATAGTACTATCAGGGTTATTAATACTGAAGAATTATTGGAATTAGTAGGAAAAGAGAGTAATAAAAGTTTTATTTTAGGTAAAAGTGCTACTTACAAAGATTTTAATGTTTGTCCTGATATAAACGATTTATTTGCCAATCATATGTGTATATTTGGCAATTCTGGCTCTGGTAAGTCCTGCGGAGTATCAAGGGTTGTCCAAAATATATTAAGCAATAAAAATTCTCTTGCTTACAATGCTAACTTAATCTTTTTTGATTCATTCGGTGAATATAAAAATGCTTTTAAAAGCATAAATACTATTAATTCTTATTATAATTATAAATTTGTAACATCACGAGTAAGAGATGAACAAGATGTTTTAATTAATGTTCCTTTAAATCTTTTAAAAGTAGATGATTTTGCTATATTATTACAAGCTGATAAGCATTCTCAATTAACTATAATTGATCGTGCTTTAAAATATGCCAAAATATTTGCAACTGATACTCCTGAAGCTAATCAATATAAAAACCATATTATAGCTAATGCCCTAATAACTATATTATATAGTCAAAGTACAACTAGACAAAAAAAAGATGACATTTTTACTATCATTGATACTTGTCATACTAAAGAATTTAACTTTGATGCTGTAATACCCGGTTTAGGTTATACCAGAAGTTTTAGTGAATGTTTCGCTATTGATTCGCATGGCCATTTTGGTGAAGAAGTATTAATAACTGAATATATTTTAAAATTTATTGATGAAAACTTAAATGAAATAAAGGAACCAGAAAATGCTATTTTCACTTTAGGAGGACTTTCCAAAGCCCTAGATTTTACTTTAATAAGTGAAGGATTTAATCAAAATAAAAACATGCATGATGATGCTCAATTATTAAAAGTTCGTTTAAATAGTATTTTGCATAGTAATATGAAAGATTTTTTCACAGGTGATTCTTTCGTAACTCCCGCTCAATTTATCACTAATTTAGTAAGCTGTAATAATAAAAAAGCTCAAATAATTAATATTAATTTAGAAACATTAGATGATGCTTACGCGAAAGCTTTAGTTAAAATATTTTCTCGAATAATATTTGATTTTGCTAAAGAAAATGCTAATCGTGCAACTATTCCATTCCATTTATTTTTAGAAGAAGCCCATCGTTATGTTCAACATGATAATGATATCTTCTTATTAGGTTATAATATTTTTGATCGTGTTGCAAAAGAAGGTCGTAAATATGGTGTTATTTTAGATATTATAAGTCAAAGACCAGTTGAAATAAGTGATACCGTAATCGCTCAATGTTCTAACTTTTTAATCTTTAAAATGACTCACCCTAAAGATATTAAATACATTGAAGAAATGCTTCCTAATATCAGCGCCGATGTTATAGAAAAAATGAAAATTCTTCAACCTGGAACATGCGTTGCTTTTGGAACTGCCTTTAAAATACCTATGATATGTAAATTAGAAATGCCAAACCCTCGACCATATTCTGCAAGCTGTGATGTTTCATCCTATTGGGATTCTAAAACGGATATTAATAAAGATTTAGAGGATAACTCTACAAACACTTATGGCAATCCCCAAACTAAAACTAAACCCATATCTGTAAGTCCGGATGTATTAAATAATGAAATAAGTAATCAAATACCTAACCAAGTTAATTATAATGATATACCTAATAATACGCAACCAATATCTAACACATATATTAACCAAAATATTCCCAATAATAACCCCGTTTCATAACAAACGAGGTTTTATTTTAAATATATAGGCATATCAATTCTTCCTAAAAGATAATCTGCACTTATTCCATATTTATCACATATTGCATACAAAAAAGCTGTACTAATAATTTTTTTACCATGTTCATAATCACTAATAACAGAATGTGAAGTATTTAAATATAAAGCTAAATTTTTTTGGGTAATTTTTTTATTTTTTCTAAATAAAGTAAATCTTTCTTTGAACAGTTCTTTATTAATTTTGTTTCTTATATTATTATAATTTTTAATACTTGTGAAATTAAATAAATAATCAACCGATATATTTAAATAATTACATATAATAATTAAATGTTTTAAAGGCAAAATCCGTATTTGAATTTCATAATCCTTATAAGTGCTTCTTGAAATCTTAAGTAAATCTGCCATTTGTTGTTGTGTTATGTTATCTTCAAACCTAATATCTTTTAATTTTTCTCCATAATTCATTCTAATCACCAATTATATTTTCTCATTAAATTTAATTCAATACAGAAAATGGCGACAAATAAGACATTTTTATTGACTTTTGACATTTTAAGAATTATAATTTTAATATAAGTTAGAAAATTCTAATATTGAAAGTTAGG
>CANPYU010000128.1 GCA_947588665.1 uncultured Bacilli bacterium
TATTAGATCGTAAAGTTACTAATTTACCTGATCAAATTAATAATTTTGTTGAAATATATGGTAATAAAGCTCAATTATGTGATAATTCTCATATTGAAAATAATATTCAATATCAAGTTGATTTTTCATATGATATTGATTATGAAGCTATTGCTAAAACTTTAGCAAATATTCCGATAGAATTTATTAATAATGAGGAAGGTCAACTTCCAGATGTCTTAAGATTCCTAGAAATGTATGATGTTGGTAAGATAGAACAGTTAAATGTTCTTAATAGATGGAAAAATAGTAATCCAATGTTAAATTTAGCTGTTCCAGTAGGATATGGTAAAAATGGGGAAAAAATAAGTATAGATTTACACGAAAAATATCATGGTCCACATGGTTTAATTGCCGGTATGACTGGTTCAGGTAAATCAGAATTTATTATTACTTATATATTATCAATGGCTATTAATTTTCATCCTTATGAAGTTCAATTCATCTTAATTGATTATAAAGGTGGCGGTTTAGCTGGAGCTTTTGAAAATAATAGCATAGGCTTAAAATTACCTCATTTAGTTGGAACAATTACTAATTTAGATACTAATGAAATTAAAAGAAGTTTAGCTAGTATTGAAAGTGAACTTAAAAGAAGACAAGCTTTGTTTAATAAAGCAAGAGAAAAATCTGGTGAAAGTACAATTGATATTTATAAATATCAAAGAATGTATCGTGAGAACATTGTTGATGAACCTGTATCTCATTTATTTATCATCAGTGATGAATTTGCGGAACTTAAAACTCAACAACCAGAGTTTATGGAACAATTAATTAGTACAGCAAGAATTGGTCGTAGTTTAGGTGTTCATTTAATTCTTGCTACTCAAAAACCAAGTGGAGTAGTTGATCCCCAAATTTGGAGTAATGCTCGTTTTAGAGTTTGCTTAAAAGTACAAGATAAATCTGATTCAAATGATGTTATTAAATGTCCTGATGCTGCTTTTTTAAAACAAACAGGTCGTTTCTATTTTCAAGTTGGTTATAATGAAGTTTTTGTTTTAGGTCAAGCTGCTTGGGCTGGGGATAATTATATTCCAACCGAAAAGGTTAATAAATCGTTAGATACTTCGATTAATTTTATCAATAATATTGGTTACCCAATAAGAACACAAGAAACAAGAGAGAAAAAAGTAACTAATACAGTTAATTTAGGGGAAGAATTATTAAATATTGTAAAATATTTAGATAATTTAGCTAAAGAGCAAGATATAAAATGCAATCCTTTATGGCTTGCTAAAATGCCAGCTTTAATTAAAGTAGAAGATTTAGCTAATAAATATAATTATCAAAAAGAACAATATATTATTAATCCTATTATTGGAGAATATGATATTCCAAAAGAACAAAAACAAAAGCTTTTAACTATACCATTAACTAAAGAAGGAAATGCAGTTATTTATGGATCTAGTGGTAGTGGTAAAGAAAATTTTGTTACAACTCTTATATATTCTTCAATGTTATATTACACAGCTAATGAAATTAATTTTTATATTATTGATTTTGGGGCTGAAACTTTAAAAATGTTTAAAGATAGTCCAATAGTTGGTGATATTTTATCAAGTAATGATGAAGAAAAAACTTATAATTTGTTTAAAATGCTTAATAAAACGATTGATGAACGTAAAAAATTATTTGCAGATTTTGGTGGCGATTATCTAAATTATTGTCGTAATAGTGGAAAATATGTTCCAAGTATTGTTGTAGTTATTAATAATTTTGATGCTTATCAAGAAAATTATGATGATTTAGAAGATGATTTAGTAATTTTAACGAGAGATTGTACAAAATATGGTATTTATTTTGTTATAACTGTAAATTCACCAAATGGAGTTAGATTTAAATTACGTCAAAACTTTGGTTTATTATATACTTTACAACAAAATAATGAAAATGATTATTCAACTGTTTTGGGTAATGTTCATCGCAATTATCCTGCTAATATTTATGGTCGTGGTTTAATAAAAATAGAAGATATTTATGAATTTCAAACTGCTCTTGTTTGTGAACGAGATGATATCGTTAAAACAGTTAAAACTAAATGTTTGGAAATTGCTAAATCATCTACTGCTTTTGCCAAACCAATTGTAACTTTACCAGAAATAGTAAGTTATAATGATATAGTTAATGCTTTGGGTAAAACAGAAGAATTAGTTATAGGTATAGATAAAAATAATTTAGAGATAGTAAGTTATAATTTTAATAAAAATTATGCTACTATTATATCCAGTTTGGATTTATCAATTTTAGAAATTTTCTTAAATCCTTTAATTAATCAAATTGTTTATCTTCAAAAAAGCTTTTTATACGTACTAAATATAGTTGATATCAATATAGATGATAGCAATAAGAAATATTATAAATATTATGATAACAATATAAATGATATATTTAATAATTTATATAATTATATTATAGAAAATAATGATAAATATCAACAAAATAATTTTGATAAAAATATATTTCAAAATATTAAGCCAATTACTGTATTAATTATTGGTATATCAGAATTAAAAAATGTTTTAACACCTGATAATAAAAATAAGTTAGATGACTTCTTTACTAAAGGCAAAAATTTAGGAATTATAAATTTTATAATTGTTGATAGTGTAGATAATATCAAAAAGATAGAGTTAGATTCTTGGTATCGTGAATCAATTAATAATACTAATGGTATTTGGTTAGGATCTGGCATTAATGATCAATTTAGTTTAAAAATTTCTCAAAGAATACCAGAAATGCGTGAATCAGCACCGGAAAATTTTGCTTTTGTTATCAAACATGGTAAACCACAATATATTAAGATTGTTGAAAATTTTAATATTAAAGATAATTAAAATAAAAATCACTTAATATTATTTATTGGGTGATTTTTTTGACTAAATTAATTAAACATCGTGGTAAAAGTAGTAAAAGCATTAAAGAAAATACATATGAAGCTATTAAATTAGCTTTAAAAGATGATAAATATATTGGTGTAGAATTCGATGTCAGGGAAACTAAAGATCATGAATTTATAATTTATCACAATCCTATTTTAAATAATAAATTAATTAGTAATTATTTATATAATGAGTTACCTAAATTTATTCCTAGACTTATAGATATATTAAAAATAGGTAGTTCTAAGATATTTTTAATTGAAATTAAAAATATCTCTAGTATAAGTAAATTTATGAATTTGCTTAATAAATATAAAAATAAAAATATTTATGTTATGAGTTTTTCTAATAGTATAATAGATAAAATAAATAAGAGTAATAGAACATATAAAACAGGAGTATTAAATTATGTCTTAAATACAAATAATGATATTAATGAGTTAGATTTTGTAGCTATTTTAAATAGTATATTAGATGAAAATATTATGAGTAGATTAAAGGGATTAGAAGTATTTTCTTATGGTATTTTAGAAAGTATTGATAAATTAAAATATACAG
>CANPYU010000129.1 GCA_947588665.1 uncultured Bacilli bacterium
CCGCATTTCTGTACATGCTGCATGCCCTGGAGTATCAATAAATGTTATTTTAGCCCCATCTTTAGTCTCAATTTGATAAGCTCCAATATGTTGAGTAATTCCTCCAAACTCACTATCAACTACATGCGAAGAACGAATATAATCAAGAAGAGTTGTTTTTCCATGATCAACATGACCCATAATTGTTACAACTGGAGGACGCACAACTAAATCTTCTTCTTTATCAATTATTTCAAATTCTTCAAAATTAGCCACATCTTGAGTTTCTTCTCTTTTTAAAGTCTTATTATATTCCAAAGCAATAATTTCAGCATTTTCAAAATTTATTACATTATTTAAAGAAATCATTAAACCTAAAGACATTAATTTTTTAATTATATCTGTTCCACTAATATTAAGTTCATTAGCTAAATCTCCTACCGTCATATTTTCTTTATACAAAATAACATTATCGTCTTTTGTATTTTTCATTAATTTGTCTTTATTTTTATACATCTCTTTCCGCATTTTAGAATAATCATTAGCTTCTGTATCTTTTTTCTTCTTTAACTTTTGTTTCTTATCAGTAGTATTAATATTTTTAGTAATATTTGAACTTGCCACAATCGCATCTACAACTTCATCAATTGTATCTTCATCTTCATAAGATTCATTTTCAATTATTAAATTAATCGCATTATCTAAAGAAATTACATCATCATCAGTTAAATAATCATCTCCACTTTTAACTTCGATTCCCAAATCACTACATTTCTTCATTACATCAGCAACACTCAAATTTACATCTATCGCATACTCTTTTACTGTCATAATAATCTCCTTTCTTATTCACACATTTTTATAGCTTCCTCATAAACCCTATCTGGAATCTCTACTCCTAAAACTCTTTCTAATACTTTACTATTCTTTGCTTTTTCTATTACTTCTTTATTTTTTTTAAAATAAGCTCCTCTTCCATTAAGTTTTCCTGATAAATCTAAAATAACTTCTTTTTCTGGCGTTCTAACAATTCTAAGTAATTCTCTTTTATCTAACTTTTCTTTAGTTATAACACAAGTACGCATTGGTATTTTTTTTACTTTCATAAACCCTCCTTTTATTTTCGCTCTTTTTTTAATACTTCCCTTTTATCCAAATAATCTTGTAAATAATCTTTAACAGCATCCATATCTAATTTTTCACTTAAATCGGCTATAATACTTTTTAATTCTTGAACTAAATCAAATCCTTCATTATAGCTAATAACTTTTTTAAATTCTATTATATCCGCATATTCAGGTATTTCTTTTTCATCCCAATATAAATTCCCACATTTAAGGCAAATATAACTTGGATAATATAACTCATAATAATCACTAAAATAACTTACATCTGAAGATAACAAAACTGTCTTTAATATTAAATTATGAGGACAAACATCTTTTTTCATTTTAGCTTTTATTTTATCAATCATTTTCTCATATTTTAAATTAATCGCTCTTATTTTTGCTTCTCTATCTTCTTCTAAGTGCATAATCTCCATATTAATATTAAATTCTTCTTCTTTATATTTATCTATTAAAACTTGTTCTTCTCTAAATTCTTTTAAATTCATATTATTTATTTCCTTCTATAGTAATCTCCTGCATAGTTTTAATACTAATCTTATATTTAGTTAATTTAGAAGCTAGTCTAATATTATTCCCAGCTTTTCCTATCGCCAGTGGTAACTCTTTTTCATCAACTACTGCTAAAGCTTCTTTTTTAGTCTGATCAGTTATACTAATAATTGCATTCTTCGCTGGACTTAAAGCACTTTTAATATATTCCTCTGGATTATCACTATATAAAACTACATCAACTTTCTCTCCATTAAGTTCTTTTAAAATACTTGCAATTCTTGAACCCTTTTCTCCAATACAAGTTCCAATCGCATCAATTCGCTCATTAGTACTTGATACTGCCACTTTACTTCTCACACCCGCTTCTCTAACACAAGCATGCATAACTAATGTCCCATCTTGTAATTCTGGTATTTCAAGTTCAAATAATCTTTTAACAAAGCCATAATGTTTTCTAGAAAGTAATATAAGAGGCCCTTTAGTATTATTTTCTATTTTAGTAACATAAACCCGAATATTAGATCCCATTTTAATTGTCTCCCCAGGAATTATTTCACTTTTAGGAAGTATTCCTCTTGTCCGTCCAAAATCAACGTAATAATTTCTTACATCTTCCATAGCTACTAACCCAAGTAACATTTCATCTTGTTTATCTTTAAATTCCTCTATAATACTATTTTTTTCTGCTTCTCTAATCTTTTGAGTTAATACTTGTTTAGCAGTCGCCGCCGCAACTCGACCAAAATCTTTAGGTGTTACTTCATATTCAATTGTCTCTCCCACTTTAATCCCGGGCACCATCTCTTCAGCTTGTTCAAGTATTATTTGAGCATCAGGATTTATTGCTGGTGGCACTTTAACAACATTTCCTTCTTCATCTACCGTCTCTGTTCCATAATCAACATCATCAACCACGACTAAATAACTATAAACTTTAATTTCTCCCGTATCTTTATTAATCTCTACTCTAGCATTTGTCTTCGAATTAAAATTTTTTTTATAAGCCGTAAGTAAAGCTTGTTCCATTGCCTCAAATACAACATCTTCACTTATTCCTTTTTCTTTCACAATACTTTTAACTGCTTTTATAAATTCTTCACTATTCATTTTCATTCCCTCTTTCTTTCGAAATAACATCTAAAATATAAGAATCATCTGTAAAATCATATTCATCAACAATCGGATTAATCTTATTTGTGGCATCACATATAGTATCCAAATCTATTCCCCCAACTTTATCTAACACAATAGATAAAACATTATAGTTTCCACTATTTTTCTGATAAGTGATACTATCTAGAATTATATTATCTTTTTCTAATTCCTTTCTTATTCTAATCTCTAATTCTTCCAATGATTTTTTCATTATCCACCTCTTTAAATAATATTAAAAGTGGGATTTTTCTGCCCACTTAAATCTGTCAAAACTATTATAACATATTTTTTTCAAAAGTCAAAAGTATTTTACCATTTATTCCCCTAATTCTATAAAAATACTTTAATATTCTATATTTATTTTTTATTTTAATTTTAATATTTGTTTTTTATTTAATCCGGTAGCTTTTTCAATATCATCAACTGATATGTTTAAAGTTAATAAATTTCTTGCGATTTCTTTGTTTCTTTTTTTAGTTGCTTCTTCTGTAGCCTCATACTTTACATCATCTATATAGTTTTCTAATCCGTGTTTGGCACTTTCTTCTAACCATTCTTTTACTACTCTTATTGAATTTTCCATATTTTTATCTCCCTTCCCTATACTTTCTAACTCTTCGATACTTTCGGCATTAATCATTCTTAACCATTTAATAAATCTTTTTTCTTTATTTTTCTTTTTTGGTAATATATCATATCTTACTAA
>CANPYU010000130.1 GCA_947588665.1 uncultured Bacilli bacterium
CTATTTTTTATAAGATTATTATATAATACCCCCCCCGAGAGTCAACTTTTAATCAAAAAAAGAAATAACTTATTTGGTTATTTCTAATTTTAAATCATCTTTATAATTTGTAAAACATTTTTCATTACTATCATCAAGTGTTATATGATAATTACCTTTTTCTTTAATAGTTAATTTTAATTTGGCTAATTCTTTAAGATTATCAATATTATTCTCATTTATTTTTTCTAAATTTAATTTTAAATACCAACTTTTTTTATCTTGAGTTTCAGTTAATTCATTAATATTATAATTAAATATTTCTAAATTACCTAAATTATAATCCAAATATTTTATAGTATTACTAGGATCATTCTCATCATCCATGGATATTTTAATAGTAGGACATATATTTATATTACTATCATTATTATTTAAAGTTAAACTAACATATACCGTATCATTTAACTTATATTCTTCATCATTTATACTTATTACACTTTTTGGCTTACCACATGATGTTAAAAGAAATAGACTTAAAATTAATACAAACAACTTCTTCATTAAATCACCTAGCCATATTATAACATAAATTATTTATACATGCCATTCACCATAACCAGCAAAGCCACCTTGACCATCTGCAAATCCTACTTGACCATCCATTGTTACTATTACCCATTGGTGAGTCCATGAATTTGCATTAGCATGTTCACAACTAAAGCCCATATATTCTAACACTTGGATAAGTGCTCTAGTACATCCTGCACAAGATGCTGCATGAGTAACAAAAACGCCATATGGAGTACGATAATCATAACCTTCTTCGACATGATTATTCCAATCATAATAACTTGATACTTTTTCAGCAGCAGCTTGTACCTTTTCTAAATCAGTTCCATAACCTTTAGATTTTATTTCATTTGCAATTTGTTGTGCTATTGCACTAGCTTGACGATCTTTTTCACAAGCATCAGCATCTTTACTATTATATCCTCTTTTCTTAAGAGTTGAAGTATATTTACATCCAGTTGTTGTAGTAGTGCCAGTTGATCCTGAACCTGAATTGGTAGTTGTACCCGTGCTAGGTTTTGTAGTTGTGGTAGTTTTCTTTTTAACTGTAACAGTCATTTCTTGTTCTGTTCTATTACCACTTTTATCTTCAGCATATACTTTTACTTTATAAGTTCCTGCTGTTTTCGTATCAATTTCCCCTTCAACTTTTACTTCAACATCACCATCAACTTCATCTTTAGCAGTAATACCTTTAAGTAAATCTAGAGAATCACCAACTGTTATAGTTTGATTTTTTACACCTTCTAATATAGGACCAACTGTATCTTTAATAGTAATAACTATTTCTTTTTTATTTTCAATAACTTCTGTTTCTTCTTTAAACACTTTATAAGTATAAGTTTTATTTAAATAAATATCTATTTTAGTTTCCCCAATAACAAAAGTATATGTATCTCCTTCTTTAAATACTTTATCATTAATAGTTACTTTTATTTCTGTTCCTTTGGCAAGTTTACTTTTATTTATTAATTTACTTTCTAAATCATTATAAGTCCAAGTAGTATTATTACCTACTTCTTCTTTAAAATCTACTATAGCCATACTATTTTGTTTAGATATTTCTTTTATTTCATTTTCATACTTTATAGTAGATTTTTTATTATACATAAATAAATAAGAACCAACTCCAGCTAATATTACTAGTAATATTATTATAATAGTGGTAACTATTATTGTTGTATTTTTCTTATCTTTAATTGTATTATCATTTTCATTTATTTTTTCTTCTTTTTTATTTGCTTTTTTCATTATAAACACCTATTCTTATTATATCCTTATTTTCTAATAATATTTTAGGCCTCGTAATTTAATTTTACAATATAAAAAGGAGATTTTTTTCTCTCCTTGACATTATTTTTCATCCTTAACTTCAAAGTCTTTTAACTGTCCATCACTAGCAAGTATTTTATTAACTTTTTCTGTTGCATTATTTAATTTTTCACTACAACTTTTAGCAAGTTCCATCGCTTCAGTATATTTTTTTATTGCATCTTCTAATGGTACATTACCAGCTTCTAGTTCTTTTACTAAATTTTCTAAATCTTTCAAATTAGTTTCAAAAGTTTTTTCTTCTGTCATTATTTTTCCTCCTTTTTATTTAATGTTCTTTTTAATTCATTATTTATTTCTAATTTTGGCTCATCATCTTCATAATTTATATTTAACCATGTAGCAAATGGATTTTGAATATCACTTTTATTCTTAATAATATTATCTAAACTAGAAAATAAGCAAATAATTAGATTTTCAATATCTAATTTTAATCCTGCAAGTTTTTCTAATTTTTCATTTACTATATCTAAACTTTCTCTAATATCTAGATTTCTATCTAACTCTTTATCACGTTCAAGTGATAAAGCAACTATTTCATCACTTGATAGATTAGCTCTATCAATATTTATAACAGAACATTTTTTAACATCTTTATTATATCTTTTTATATTAGAAATAACTTGAGTTATTGTAATTAGTGATGAAACACTTACTACTATAGTTAGTGGAAGTTCTATAACAATATAGCCTAAACTTATTAGCAATGTTCCTCCTAACAAATTTGATAATATATCTCTTATTAGCCGATTTTTTAAATTATTCGCTTTACTATACAACACTTTAGCTTTGTCAAACCATACACTTGATTTTTCATCATTTATATCATTTGCTAATTTTTTTAATTTATTTTTTGATTCATTTTGTTGTTTTAATAAATTACCTTTAAGAATAGAAACTTCTATTATTTCATCTTTTACTTCTTCATATTTTTGATTATAAGTTCTTAATTTTTCTTCTTCAACCATTATTTTATCTCCCTTACTATACCTTCAATTTCACCTTCATGAAATTTAATATTTATTTTATCGTTGACCTGCAAATCTTTGCTTCTTTTTATTAGTTTATCACCTTTTTTAACTAATGAATAGCCATTACTTAAAATATTTAGTGGATTTACAAGTTTTAAAGTATTAATTAAATAATCTAATTGGTACTGTTTATTATTTAAATCTTTATCCATAGTATTATTTAAACGAACTACTAATTCTTTCAATTTGTTTTTATTATTATTAATAATATTAGCAGGACTCATCATTTTTATTTTATTTAAATCTATTTCTAACAAATGTTTTTTATTATCTAATATTATTTGCATATTTTTATTTAAATCTTCTAATAACTTATCTAATTTTTGTTCTTTCATCTCATATAAACTCATCGGATTTTTTAAAACAAAAGAATTTTTTAAATGATATAATTCAATAAATTTAGTATTAACTAAATTTTTAATGTTTTTATTAAGTCGTATTTTAAATTGATTGATTAAATTTTCAATATCCATTTTGGTTGGAACAGCCATTTCTGCCGCCCCAGTTGGTGTAGGAGCACGTAAGTCAGCTACAAAATCAGCAAT
>CANPYU010000131.1 GCA_947588665.1 uncultured Bacilli bacterium
ATTTTATTTTAATATTGGTAAAAATTATTCTATTGATGCAAATTCTCCTAAAAATATAAACGAATTAAAAGATGAATTAAGAGAAAAACTTGCAACCCTTAAATGGGAAATAATGGAAACTCAACCCAAGTTAGATTATAGTACTTTAACAGAAGATTATTTAAATAAATTTCAAGCAGAAATAGTAGGCAGATGCAATTATGGATATGGGTTTTCTTTAGAAGATGCCATAAGTGAGAGCTTTCATGATAAAAATATAAAAAGTGAAGAAGAAGTTTTTGCCTTTTTAGAAAATTTAGAAATAAATACTAGTAATGCTTTTTTAATGAAAGATAAATTAAATCGTTTAAGAAAAAATTAGAAGAATTTTAAATGAATGCCATTAAAAGATTTTAACACTCCAGTAGTGGTTCTTACTGCCGATACGGAAGACATAAGAGATGATTATCTTAATAAAATAAATTTGCGGAGTATTTATCAAAACCAATTAGAATTGAGGAACTAAAACAAGTATTAAGTAATCTAAATATATATTAGCTATAATTTATTTAAAGAACCCACGAAAAAATTTGATAATAATAATTGAAATATTATTAATGTATAATATAAATTTATGAAGAATTTTTAAGTGATTAATATTTTATATTTAATTTATATATTTTTTTAAAGATTTACCAATTATCCAATCGACTGATATTCCATATTTTCTTGCAAGATCATAACAAAGATGTGTATTAACTAATATTTTACCTAATTCATATTTTGTATAATTAGAACTATCAGTACTAGTAATTTTTTCTATATCTCTAGTCGTTAAATTAAAATCTCTTCTTATTTCCTTTAATTTTTCCCCAATTTGTTTAGCATTAAGTAGAACTCTTTTGCTAGAATAGTTATTGTCAGTTAATCCCAAAAGATAATCAATAGATACATTATAATAATTAGCTAATTTATTTAAAAATTTTAAAGGAATTATTCTACTATTTGTTTCATATGTCGCGTAAGTATTTCTAGCAATTCCAAGATAATCAGCGATTTCTTTTTGGGTATAATCATGATAGGTCCTAATATCTTTTAATCTTTCCGGTATAGTCATAATTATTTTCATAAAACCACCTTACTACCATATATTTTATTCATTTTAAATAATCATTTAAAAAAGTACCGACAATATTTATCCAATTTATATTATAACAATAAAAAAGAAATAATAATATAAAAAAATTTCTTGAATTAAGAAGAAAAAAATAGAAAAAAGGGCAAGTATCCAAGCTATAAATTAAATTTTTTCATAAAAAAATAACCCTAATTGGTTAATTCTTTAATATTTCATATGTTTCTGAAACTGGTTTTAACTTCGTATTATTTCTTTTACTAAAATTAGGTATTAAATGTAAATGCAAATGTTTAACTTCTTGATCTGTTCCATAATTAATAAGTAAAGTTAAAGCACTTTTATCTAATTTTTGCATTATTTTAGGGCCTAATTCTTTCGCCACTTTTAACATTTTTAAAGCCATATCATCATCTAGTTCTAAATAATCTGTATAATGTTTTTTAGGAATAACTAGTACATGTCCATTATTTACAGGATGTAAATCCATAATCACCATTACATCACTATCTTCATATAATATATTGCTAGGTATTTCTTTTTTAGCAATTTTACAAAAAATACAATCCATTTTTCTTCACCATTTTAATTATAACAGAAAGAGAAATATCCCGCTATAAGTTTTCTTAAAAAAGTGTACTTTTATCATAACTTTGCATAGATTAAAATAGAGGAGGAATTCAAATTGGCAAGTTATAAAGAGATAGTTACAAAGGCAGTTGTAGGCAAGGCTAAAAAAAACAGTGTTTCCAAATTTAGTGTAAAAACTGAAGAAGTCCCCGACACTGTTTTAGGTTGCTGGGTTATTAATCATAGCTTTGAAGGGCATAATGAAAATGGAGTAGTAAATATTAATGGTGCCTTTGATGTTAATATCTGGTATTCTTACAATAATGATACTAAAACGGCCGTTAGTACCAAAAGATTTAATTATACAGACAAAATGAATATTCACTTAAAAGATGGCTCTAGTCTAAATGATGCATCAGAAATTATTGTACGTAGTTTAAATCAACCTACAGTAACTGATGTTTTTATTAAAAATGGTGAAGTAAATATGACCATTGAAAAAGAATTAGGGGTAGAAATCGTTGGCAGTACAATGCTTAAAGTAAGTGTTGAAGAGGATACTGATGATTATGAAGTTATTGAAGATTTAGATGAAGAAAATATTGATAATGGTATAAATGAGGTAAAAGAAGATTATTTAGGGTAGTAAACCAAAAAAGGTTGACAGGTAATTATGAATATGTTAAAATAAGAGAACAAAGGAGGCAGAAACTATGGCAGTAAAATTAAGACTTAAAAGAATGGGAGCTAAACAAAAACCATTTTATCGAATAGTCGCCGCTGATTCAAGAAGTCCTAGAGATGGACGTTTTATTGAAACTGTTGGAACATATAATCCAATAAAAAAACCAGCTGAAGTAAAAATCAATGAAGAACTTGTCATGAAATGGTTAAATAATGGTGCTCTTCCAACAGATACAGTAAGAAGTATTTTATCTAAAGAAGGTATCATGGCTAAATATGATGCTCAAAAAGCAGGTAAATAAAATGAACATTGTGGAGTTTACAACTTATTTAGTTAAAAATTTAGTAAAAAATCCTGATATGGTTAAAGTAAGCAGTTTTGAAGGCGACGAAGATATAACGATTCTCGAAATAATCGTAGCTAATGAAGATATGGGAGCCATAATAGGGAAACTTGGCAAAAATGCTAAATCTATTAGAACAATTATTCAAGCTTATGCTTATTTAAACAATATCAAGAAAGTAAAAGTCAATATTGACTCATTTTAAGGGCTTAATGCTCTTTTTTTATAATTTTAAAATTGCTTGTAAATTAATAATTACATGAGAAAAACAAAAAAATAATAATATATATTTGACTAATATTAAGATAAAGAGTATAATTTTTAATAGAAAGTAGGAATTTATGAAAAAGAGAATTATTAGTGCCATTATAATGCTTTTGTTAGTCATTCCCATTGTTTGGTATGGTGGCCCTATCTTTAGAATAGGAGTAGGAGTTGTAAGCGCTCTTGCTTTAATTGAATTTATAGATTTACCAAAGACGCATCATAAGCTGCCTTTAATAGTATCTTTTGCTAGTATTATATGTTTACTATTATTAGTATTTTCGGATTATCAAGACAGTTACTCTATTATGTATGGTATAAGCTACCGCGGCCTTGCCATAACCTAATACCTCATGTTAGTCCTAATAAGACTATTGAAGGAAGTATTACAGGT
>CANPYU010000132.1 GCA_947588665.1 uncultured Bacilli bacterium
ACTTATCTTATGAAAAAGGAAATAGAGTTTTTGATGCGGATATGATGTTTACTCGTGATAATAAATTAATAGTTAAACATGATGGAATTAATTTGGAATTAACTTCTACATTAATGAAAGAAAGTAATATTAATATTGACGCTAATGGTATTGTTCAATATAACGTTGGTGATAATGATAATATTACATATGATAAATATATGAAATCAAAAATATATAATAAATACACTCCAATTGATTGTGATATGTTGATTGAATATTTGGATAATCATAAAGATTTATACATTGCAATTGATATGAAAGATGATATTTATGAATCGTATCAATATGTATATAACACAGCTAAAAATAAGAATATGTTAACTGTCCTTGATAGGATAATTGTTTCTATCTATGACATTGATTCATATAATGAAGTTAAATCTATATATAACTTTAAAAATTATATGATGAGACAACATAAAGTTAATCCACAAAATTATTATCAACAAGTTAAGTTTATGATAGAAAATAACATTCATGTTTTAAGCGTATCACAATATTTTATGACTGATACAGAAATTAAAGAAATAGAGAATAAGGGAATACATGTATATGTTGCTGTGGTTGATTATATTTCTGATATGAAATATTACAAAAAATTAGCGGCATTTGGTTTTATTTCAAATTGGCTATATGAAGAAGATTGGAACATATAAAAAAATTAATTAAACAGGTAAAAAAGTATCATCAGTGGAAATTTCTATGAATAGAAAGCATTTATATATAAAAATATAATGAAATTTAACGAATTATAATAATTCATATATTCCAGTAAATGTCATAAATTATAACTTGTAAAATAAATAAAAAAATAGTATACTACTTATAGTTTAAGAAAAGAAGGTTTAATTTATGAAAATTGCAGTAGCAGGAACTGGTTATGTAGGTTTATCTTTAGCTACATTATTAAGTCAAAAAAATGATGTAGTAGCACTTGATGTTATACCAGAAAAGGTAGAAATGGTTAATAACCGTGTTTCTCCAATTGATGATAAATACATTGAAGAATTTTTTAAGACAAAAGAATTAAATTTAAAAGCAACTCTTGATTATAATGAAGCATTTGAAAATGCTAATTTTGTAATAATTAGTACACCAACTGATTATGATGAAGAAAAAAATAGTTTTGATACATCTAGTGTTGAAGATGTAATTCAAAAAGTACAATCAGTAAATAGTGAAGCAGTTATGATAGTAAAATCAACAGTACCAGTAGGATTTATTCAAAATATGAAAGAAAAATATCATACTGATAATATAATGTTTTCACCAGAATTTTTAAGAGAGGGAACAGCTTTATATGATAATTTATATCCATCAAGAATTATAGTGGGTGAAAAAAGTGAAAGAGCTAAAGTATTTGCTGAATTATTAAAAGATGGTGCTTTAAAAGAAGATGTTGAAATAAGATATATGGATTCAACTGAAGCAGAAGCAGTTAAATTATTTGCTAATGCTTATTTAGCAATGCGAGTGGCATATTTTAATGAACTTGATACTTATGCTGAACTTAAAGGATTAAATACTAAAGATATTATTGAAGGTGTAGGACTAGATCCTAGAATAGGAAACCATTATAATAATCCATCTTTTGGTTATGGTGGTTATTGTTTTCCAAAAGATACTAAACAACTTTTTGCAAACTATCAAGGTGTTCCAGAAAATATAATCGGGGCCATTGTTGATTCAAACAATACGAGAAAAGGTCATATTGCTAAAATGATTTTAGATAAAAAGCCAAAAGTAGTTGGCATCTACAGATTAATAATGAAAGCTAATTCAGATAATTTTAGAGCATCTGCTATTCAAGGTGTAATTGAAAGAATTAAAAACAATAATGTTGAAGTTGTTATTTATGAGCCAACACTTAAAGATGATACTTTTAATGGTTTAAAAGTTATACATGATTTTGATGTGTTTAGTAAATTAAGTGATGTTATTGTTGTTAATAGAATGGATGAAGTAGTATCAAAAGTTAAAGATAAAGTTTATACAAGAGATATCTATGGTACAGATTAGGTAATACATTTAAATAAAATAAGATACATAAAAAGGAGGACAATAAGCATTATTGATTAAAAAATATTTTTTGCTTTATAAATTATTTTTTATTATGCTTATTAATATGTTTATAATGAAATTTTGTGTTATAGAAGCAAATCAAGATTTGGGATTACAAGTAAACGGAACTAATCTTGGTCCGAAAATAATAATAGATTGCATAGAAAATAAAAATTTTGAAATTCTCAAAATTGATAAGCCAAATATAGAAAAGGATATAAATAATCATATAAAAAATTTAAATGGAGTTAATACATTTAATAAAAAATTATATGATAAAGTATTAGATATTAAAAATAGTCAAAAGATTCCAATTACTATTGGAGGCGATCATTCTATTGCAATTGCTACAGCATTAGCATCTTTAAAAGCAGAAAAAAAATTAGGAATAATTTGGATAGATGCTCATACTGATTATAATACTTTTGATACAACTATAACTGGAAATATACATGGTCTTCCTTTGGCTGCATTAAATAATTTATGTCCAAAATTAACTGAATTTTATGATGGTGATTATTATAAGTTTACTAATACAGTAATTGTAGGAGCTAGGGATATTGATGATTGGGAATTGCCTAATTTGAAAAAGCATAATATAACGATTTTTACTACAAAAGATATACAAAATTTAGGTGTTGAAGAAGTGATGAAAAGAGCATTTAAACTTGCAACATATCAAACTAGCGGTGTCCATATTAGTTATGATATAGATGTAATTGATCCAAAAGTTGCTCCTGGTGTTAGTGTTCCAGTTCCCGATGGCATATCAATTAAAGAAACTTATCAGATTGTAGATGAATTAGTTAAAAGAAAAGAAATAATTAAATCAATGGATTTAGTTGAATACAATCCTTTAAAAGATATTAATGAAGAAACAAAAAATATAGCTGTAAATATAGTGAAAAAAGTCATAAGTACATTATAAAAATATTCATTTGTTAAAAGTCTTCATGAAATAATGATTATTATATTTTTCTAATTAAATTTTCTTGTTTCTGAATTTCAAGAATTTAACTTTTTATTCTACATTTTTAAAATATATTGTTATATAGTAATTTATTGACAATTAAATTAGCAATAGATATTTTTGAAAAGAAACATTATAATAAATTAATAAAGACTAAAAAAATTGAGAGGTGTAAAGGTGAGAAATTATATTAAAGAAGCAATTAATCATCCAGAAAAGGTAATTACTAATTTAGGAAGAAGAGGGTTACTTAAT
>CANPYU010000133.1 GCA_947588665.1 uncultured Bacilli bacterium
AGTGTTAATTGGGAAGCTAACTCACAAAGTAATTTGATAAGTGATACTGAAGAGTTAAAAATAATTTATAATCTTTTTAAGGATAATCATAAAACTAAACAAAAAGAATCTTATAATAAAAATGGTGAAAATAAAATTAAAATTACTTTTTATTATGAAGATATGATAGCAACAATTATTTATTTATATAAATATAAAGATAATTATTATTTAGAACAAGTTAATAATGGTGTTTATGAGATAAATGAACTTTTTTATAATAATGTTGCAAAATTTTTGGAATAGTTTTTAATTTGCAATAAGTAACTAATTATAGTAAAATCATAGTAGGTGGTAGTTCAGATGGAAAAAAGAAATAAAATAATATTATTTTCAATTATACTTTTGACTATTATAGTTATAAGTATTTGTATATATTCAATTTTTAATAATAATCATATTAATAATAGTGATGCTAATAAATTTAGAACAGAATATATGGAATTAAATGATAAGACAAATGAAAGTAATGGTGAAATATATCCCATTGTAAATATATCAGCTGATAATACTGTTGAGTATATTACTCCTAAAAAAGCAGTAGATATGTTAAAAAATGGTTCTGGTCTTATTTATTTTGGTTATAATACATGTCCATGGTGTCGTACTTTAGTATCAATATTAACAGATGTTGCAATTAATAAAAAAGAAAAAATTTATTATGTCGATATAGCAGATATTAGATCATCTTTTACAATTGATAATGGAAAATTAAGTAAAAATAAAAAAGGAACAAAAGATTATTATAATATTATAAAAGAATTAGATGAATATCTAGATGATTATTATTTAGAAGATGAAGATGGTAATAGATTTGATACAGAAGAAAAGAGATTATATGCTCCAACATTAGTGGCGGTAAGTCGTGGAGAAGTTACAGGAGTTCATATTGGTACTGTTTCATCACAAAAAAGTGGTTATGATAAATTAAGTACAAAAGAACAAGAAGAATTAAAAATGTTAATTGAAAAGTTAATTGATAAAAAAAATGAAGTAGTATGTACTAAAGAAAATAATTGTTAAAATAGGTAAATATGATATAATATTAAAAGATAATAAGGGTGAATAAAATGGCAAAAAGGAAGAAAGAAAAAATTGTTTTAGAGAATATAGAATTAAAACCGCAAATTTTAGGATATACCTTTAAAAAAAAGAATAATATTATTCGAGTAATTATTATTTTTATTGCTTTTATTTTAGTAGTATATTATATTGATGACATTAGTATATTTTTTAATAATCTTTTAGGAAAAGAAACAGCTACTACAATAAAAGATAATGCTAATAAAAATAATAATGCTAATAATGATGGAGAAAATAATAAAAAAGTAGAGTATTATTCTTATTCAGAAGATTTACAAATTAAGTTTAATAATTTTACTATTGATAATTTTAGTTTAGTAAATAATGTATTGACTTTTGATGTTAATAATCTAACTTCAGAAACTATTGATGTTTCTGATAAAAAGATATATTTAGAAACTTATGATGCTAATAAAACTATAATTGAACGATTTAAAATTGATATTAATTCAATTGCTAAAAATTCTAAAATTACACTTAATTTAAATGTGAATAGTAATTTTAACTATATTTCTATTTTAGAAAAAAGTATTGATGAATATCCTGCTTTAACTTTAGAAGCAGATGCTAATGGTGAAAATAAAATAGTTTGTACAAAAAATAAAGAAACGTTTACATATATTTTAAAAGATGCCAGTTTAATAACAATAAATCATCAAATTATAGATAGTGATGTTAATAGTTCAGAATATATTACTTCTTTGAGTACATATCAAAATAAGGTAAATAGTTATAAAGAAATAGAAGGAATAGATTCATCTATTGCAAGTAATTTGGCGGGGTATACAGTAAATATAACTTTAGATTTAAGTAAAGTAGATTTAAGTAAAATAAATGAAAAATATTATTTTGCTTATCATGAAGATGCTAAAGTTATAAATTATGAAATGCCTACTTATGGTTTTACTTGTAATTTAATGTAAGAGGAATTATGAATTTACAAATTCAAGATTTTGAGGGTCCATTTGATTTACTATTACATTTAGTAAGAGTATCAAAAATGGATATTTATACAATAAATATAAGTACAATAATTGAACAATATTTAGATTTTATTAATAGCATAGATAAATATAATATTGATTTAAGTAGTGAATATTTAGTAGTATCAGCTGAACTCATTCATTTAAAAAGTAAAATGCTTGTGAATAAATGTGATGAGGAAGAAGAAGATACAGATGAAGAATATTCAATTAAAAGTGAAGAAGATTTAAGAAGTAAGTTAATTGAATATGAAAAATATAAAAATATGTCAGAAACTTTTAAGGCTTTAGAAGAAAATAGATTAGAATATTATACTAAATTACCAGAAAATTTAAATAATTATGTGGATGATGATCATATTATAAACAGTGATGTATCGGTTGATGATTTATTAAAAGCATTTTTAGAAATGCAAAAGAGAATTAATTTAGAAAAACCAATTACAACTAAAGTTACGCGAAAAGAATATAGTGTTAAGGATAGAATAAAAGAGATTAGAAATTTATTAAAAATAAAAAAAAGAATTGAATTTACAGAATTATTTGAAGTAGTAACCAAAGAAAATATTGTTGTAACTTTTTTATCACTTTTAGATATGAGTAAAAATAAAGAAATATTATTAAAGCAAGATAAAGCATTTAGTAAAATTATTATAGAAAGTAAGTGAAGTTATGAATAAACGAGGAATTTTGGAAGGTTTACTTTTTGTTGTTGGTGATGAAGGAGTATCTTTAGAAGATATTTGTAAAACTTTAGAAATTAAGGAGAGTGATGCTAAAGAGTTATTAACAGAATTAAAAAGTGAGTATCAAAATGATGATCATGGCTTAAAAATTAGTTTTTTAGGTAATGTTTTTAAATTGACAACTAAAAAGGAACATAAAGAATATTATCAAAAATTAATTACAAATAAAGAAGAAATATTGTCACAATCACAATTAGAAGTTTTAGCAATTATTGCTTACAATGAACCTATAACTAGAATTGAAATAGATAATATAAGAGGTATTAGTAGTGCATATATTGTCAAAAAATTACTTAGTAAAGATTTAATTAAAGTAGTTGGTAAGAGTGATTTGCCTGGTAGACCTAATTTATATCGTACTACTAGAGAATTTTTGGATTGTTTTGGTTTATCTTCATTAAATGATTTACCAGATATGGTAAATGTGGAAGAAGATACAGAACAAGAACTATTTAAGAAAAATAATGATGAAGAA
>CANPYU010000134.1 GCA_947588665.1 uncultured Bacilli bacterium
GCCGGATGATTTAGTAGTGTTTTCTTCATCCCCTATTCCAGGTAATGCCGCGAGTATAAATAGAGTTATAAATAAATTATATTTAAAAGGAGTTAAAGTTTATACTAATAAAACATTTAATGATGTTCATACTTCGGGGCACGCGAAAGAAGAAGAACTTAAATGGATGCTTAGAATAATTAATCCTAAATATTTTATGCCGATGCATGGTGAATATAGAATGCTTAAACAACATGGGCAGATTGCAGAATCATGTGGTATTCCGAAAGAAAATATCTTTATTTGTAAAAATGGCGATGTAATTAATTTAAATAAAGGCATTGTTTCACGGGGAGATACAGTTAAAAATGGTGATGTTTATGTTGATGGATCAAGAATTGGCGATATAGGTTCACAAGTTATTAAAGATCGAAAATTAATGTCTAGTGATGGTATTTTAGTAACTATATTAAATATTAATACTTTAACAAGACAATTACTTATTAAACCTAATGTTACTACTAGAGGATTTATAATGGTAAATGAAAATCCTGAATTAATAAGTAAAATTGAACATAAAATAGCAGATATTGTTACTAAGTGTCTAAGTGTTGCTCCTTATAATTATACCGATTTAAAAAACCAAATTATTTTAGAATTATATCCATTTATTAATGAACTTACAGGCAGAAGACCAATTATTTTACCAGTTATAATGGAAGTAAATAAAGCTTAAAATGACAAGTATAAAACTTGTTTTTTTAAGCTCTAAATACTGGTTGTCTTAATTTTCCTTCGGGAGTTTTTTCGAGATAACTTACTAATACTTTATATATTGGTCTTACAAAAGATATTTTTTCATCATAATTTATTAAAATATTTTTTCTTTTACTTAATTTTAAAACTTTTTTTATTATATCGGTATTAGGCATAACACTTACTTTTCCAACATAATACCATTTTTTATTTTTATATTCACCTAAAATTAAACTATATTTATTGGTGTTAAAAATATAACCGTGAACATAAAAATAATCTTCTTTAATATTTTTAATTTTTAACCAATTGTCTGTCCTTTTTCCGGGATAATAAAGACTGTTTTTTTCTTTGGCAACTATACCTTCAAGACCTAATTTTTTTATTTCTTTAAATAATTTAGGACCATTTTTATAAATTTTAGATTTAATAAAATAGTTAGTATTAGAATATTTATTTAAAAGTTGTTGGCGTTTTTCAAGAGGTTCTTCTAATAAGCTTTTATTTTGGTAGAGTATATCAAAGGCAATGAACGCAACGGGAATTTCTTTTTGCATTTCTTTAATGCGAAGAGGATTTTTTAAGTTATTTCTTTCTTGTAATTTTTTAAAACTTGTTTTATTATTTTCTATAGTTACTATTTCCCCATCAAAAATAACTTCTTGATTTTGAACAATTTTTTTAATATTTTTTAATTCGGGATATGTAGCAGTTAAATCATTGCCATTGCGACTCTTAATTACAAATTCATTTTTACTAACATACATAATAGCTCTTAGGCCATCAAATTTAAGTTCATAGGTGTAATTAATATCTTGAAATGGTTTAGATATTTCTTTTAAAAGCATGGGTTTAATATTCTTTTCATTAAACATTTTTTAAACTCATTTCTAGGGCTGTCATTAAATCTTTAATATTTTTCCCCTCTTTTGCTTTAGTCTTTTTGATTTTTTTGCCTGTTAGTTTTAAATTTATGGCTTTTTTTATTTTAACTTGATATTCATCTATTAATTCTTCAGGTTTAAATTTAATTTTTAAAGAATTTATTAATTCAATAGCTAAGTCTAGTTCTTTTTTAGTAAATTTAGCATCATTAACTAATTCAGGAATATTTACTTCTTCTAAAAAATATAAGGTATTCATAATTAGACCTTCAGAAGTTAATCGTAATATACAATAATAAAATTTGGTGCTAATAATAGTTTTGGCAAGAGCTATTTTATTAGTTTTTTCTAACGCGGCTTTAAATAAGCTAAAGGCTTTGCTTTTATTTGGGGGACTTATAAGATAACTTTTTTCCATAAATATAGGATCTACTTCTTTAATATCAATAAAGCCCACGATTTCAATAGTTTTTTCCTCAACACTTTTTAAATTGTTGATTTCTTCAGAGGTTAAAGTGACATAATCATCTTTGGCATATTCATATCCTTTAATTATATCAGCTTGTTTAACTTCTTTTTTACAATGGGGACAGTATTTTATATATTTAATACGGGATAAACATTTTTTGTGCAATTGATTGAAAGATATATCGTTATTTTTAATAATGGGATTAATATTAACAGGGATATTTACTAATCCAAAAGAAATAGAGGTTTTTTTCATGTTCTTCACCATTTATAGTGTTAGATAAAATAAGTTTTTTATACTATTTCTTTATTATTTGGATATTAAAATAGTAAACTTTTTTAAATAAATATGAAAGCAATATAATTTTTTCTTTAACATAAAAGAGACAATTATCTTGCCTCTTCTATTGCTCTTGTTTCTCTAATAACATTGATTTTAATTGTTCCTGGATATTGCATCTCTGATTCGATTCGTTCTTTAATATCACGGGCCATTTTAAAGCTTTTAGCATCATCTACTTCATCAGGCTTAACAATGACACGAATTTCTCTACCAGCTTGAACTGCAAAAGTCTTTTCGACACCTTCAAAAGAATTACCTATCTCTTCAAGTTGACTTAAACGTTTCATGTAGTTATCCATAGTATCATTGCGAGCACCAGGTCGAGCGGCAGATAAAGTATCAGCGATTTCTACTAGTACTGATATTACATAGTTTGCTTCTTTATCACCATGATGAGATTCGATGGCATTTAGCACTACATCGTCTTCATGGTATTTGCGAGCTAAGTCCGCGCCTATTTCAACATGACTTCCTTCAACTTCAAAATCGATAGCTTTTCCAATATCGTGAAGCAAGCCGGCTCTTTTAGCTAACGCGACATTTTCACCTAATTCTTGAGCCATTAAACCTGTTAAATTGGCAACCTCAATGGAATGTTGTAAGGCATTTTGACCATAACTGGAACGATATTTAAGTTTACCAATTAAATTAATTAGTTCAGGTTCCATTTTACCAATGCCTAAGTCATAAACAGCTTGATTTCCCACATCCATAATTTTGGTGTTAATATCTTTAGAGACTTTGTCATAAACTTCTTCAATGCGAGCAGGATGAATACGACCATCCTTAATTAATGTTTCGATGGTAACTTTGGCAATTTCACGTCTTAAGGGATCAAATGAAGAAATTACTATAGCTTCAGGTGTGTCATCAATAATTAAAT
>CANPYU010000135.1 GCA_947588665.1 uncultured Bacilli bacterium
TAATGATAATATTAATGCTCGATCATATTCATTAGCAATTACTTTTAATTTTGAATAACTTATATTATTTTCTTTTACTTTATTTAAAAGCGATTTCATCCTAATAGTTGAATATAAAATATATGGTCCGGTTTTACCTTCTAAATCACAGAATTTTTCTAAATCAAAATTATAATCAGTTTCACGATTTGGTAACATATCAGCATATTTTAAAGTTGCAATTGCTAGTTTATCTGCAATCTCATCACGATTTTCTTTTATTTCTGGATTTAGTCTTTTTGAACACTCTGCTTTTACCAAATCTAACAAATCAATAAGACGCATTACTCCACCATCACGTGTTTTAAAAGGTTTACCATCACTACCATTCATTGTACCAAAACCTGCAAAAACAAGTTTTTCATTTTTGGTGATATTTGCTTTAAATGATGCTCTAAAAACTTGAGTAAAATGCAATTCTTGTCTTTTATCAGCAACATACCAAATTTCATCAGGATGATAATTTTTAACTCGATCATAAATTGTTGCTAGTTCAGTAGTGCTATAAAGAAGTCCACCATCAGATTTTAGAAGTAACATTGGTGGCATTTCTTTAGTATCAGTATCTTCTTTTACATTAATTACTTTGGCGCCTTCACTTTCTTCAACTATATTTAATTTATCTAAATAATCTAATAATTCTGGCACATAATCTTCAGCATTACTTTCACCATTGTATAAATCAAAGTTAGCATTTAATTTATCATAAATATTTTTAATATCTCTTTTAGATACTTCCATTATTTGAAGCCATAAATCATAAATACCTTTTTCTTTATTTTGAAGCCTCTTTGTCATAGCTTGCGCCATTTTTAAATATTCTTCATCTTCTTTAGCCTTAGTTGATGCAAAAGGATAAACTTCTTCTAAAAGTTCACTTGTAATATCTATTTTAGGATATTCTCCTTTATAATCTTTTTGAAAAAATGGCCAATCAGGAAATCTTCGTGATAATTCTAAAATTACCAATCCCAAAGGACGACCCCAATCACCTAAATGAGTATCTGATATTGTTTTATAACCAAGATATTCACACAATCTTTTTAAAGATTCCCCAATATTAGCACTTCTTAAATGACCAACATGTAGGCTTTTTGCTACATTCGCCCCACCATAATCAAAAAAGATTAATTTATTATTTGGAGGATATTCATAATCATTTTCATTAATAAAATCTATTAAAGCATTATCACTAATAGACATATTAATAAAACCTGGACCCGCTACATTAACATCATGAAAAAATTTATCTTCTTTTAAAATTGCTACTACATCACTCGCTATTTCTACTGGATTTTTATGATAAATTTTAGCAAGAGGCATAACACCATTATATTGATACTCACCTAAATCAGGGCGATTAGAATCATTTACAATTACTTCATCAACTTTATAATTGCATTTATTTAGAGCATCTTTTATTTTATTTTCTACTATATTATAAAATTTTTTCATAATTCCTCCATTCATAATAATTTTACCAAAATTATTATGTTATGACAAATACCTTGTACTAATTTTAACTAAAATAATGTATAATATAAATGGTGATTCAAATGAGTGACATAAAAGATACAAAAAAGAAAAAAGATAATAATATTGAATTACCACAACTAAAAAAAGAACCTAAAAAGAAAAAAAGAAAAAAGAGAAAACTTAAAAAAGAAAATTTAATTAGTCTTATAATTATTTTAATTATGATACCTGTATTGGTATATTCAACTTATAAAATTGTTATTTATTTAATCGAAACACCTAAAACTAAAGTTTTAATTCAAGATATAACTGATAACACAAAAATAACAGAATATGAAAGTAATGAGGCTGAAATAATTAAAAGTGATGAAAAACCTAATACACCATATTGGAACTTTATTAAAATGAATTTAATTGATGTTGATTTTAATACATTAAAAAATACTAATAGTGATACAGTTGCTTGGCTATTTGTAGGAGGTACTAATGTAAATTATCCTGTAGTCCAAACTAGTGATAATGAATACTACTTAAATCATTCTTTTGATAAAACCAAAAATAGTAGTGGCTGGTTATTTATGGATTACCGTAATGATAAAAATGATTATGGTAGAAATACAATTATTTATGGTCATAATATGAAAAACCAAACTATGTTTGGTACTTTAAAAAATTTATTATCTAAAAGTTGGTATAATACAGAAGAAAATAGAATTATTAAAATGTCATCAGAAAAATATAATACTTTATGGCAAATTTATAGTGTTTATACTTTAGATACCACTAATGATTATATTCAAACTAATTTTGCAAGTGATGATGAATATCAAAAATTTATTGATTTAGTTAAAGGTAGATCTATTGCTAATTTTAATACAAATGTTACTACAAGTGATAAAACACTTACTCTATCTACTTGTCATGGAAGTGCTAAAAAATTAGTAGTACATGCTAAGCTTATAAAAATAGAAGCAAAATAATTTGCTTCTATTTAATTTCAATAACTTTTGTTTTAGCTATTAAATCATGAATTCCTTTTTTATCTTTTCTTACTAATATTGTAATAAATGTAGCAATTCCTAAAATCATAAAAGAATAACTTATAATAGCATTTGTAATAAAATACGCTTTAGCATTGATAAATAATAATAATATAGAATTTAATATTAAAGGAATAATTCCACCGATATAAATATAATATATAGGTAAACTTCTAATAAAATAATTTAATAGTGAAACTTCCTTTTCATCATTACTTACTACTTTTATTTTCATAATTTGTTTTCCCATAGTTTGTCCACCATTATATTTTTGAAATACTACAAAATATAATAATATTATTACTACTATAGCAATATTATAAGGAACACTAAAACGTGATAAATCATAATAATTTTCATTATTTAATTTTAATAGTTCTTGTTCACTTATTTTTTGTTCACTAAAGTCTTTTACAACTTCACTATATTTTTCATATGCTTTTTCATATTGCTTATAATATGGATTAATAAAATGTATATTAGTTACTAATGACGCTATGAAAAAGACTAATAATATATCAAGTAAAAAGGCAGTTATTCTTTTTGACGTTCTTGCTGTTTCCATTTAATCACCCTACACTAACACTTTTATTTACTGTTAATTTAATTGATGCCTTCTTTTCTTTACCATCTCTTAAATAAGTAACTTCAATGGTATCACCTATTTTATGTTTATAAAGTTCATATCTAAAGTATGCAACATTGCTTATTTCTTTATCATTTACTTTAATAATTAC
>CANPYU010000136.1 GCA_947588665.1 uncultured Bacilli bacterium
GATATTGCCGGATTAGTTAAGGGAGCTAGTAAAGGGGAAGGACTAGGCAATAAATTTTTAAGTCATATTAGAGAAACCGATGCCATCGTAGAAGTAGTACGTTGTTTTGATGATGCAAATATTACCCATGTTGAGGGAAAAACAGATCCTATTAGGGATATCGAAATAATTAACATTGAATTAATTTTAGCTGATTTAGAAATAGTTGAAAACAGATTAAATAAAATTATCAAAAAAGCTGAAACAACTAAAGACAAAGAATCTATTTTAGAAGTAGAAACTTTAACTAAAGCCAAAAATAATCTTGAAAGAAATATTCCTTTAAGAAGAGTTTCTTTTGAAGAAGAAGAACTATTAATTTTACGTTCATTTAATTTTATTACTTTAAAACCTTTAATATATTGTGCTAATGTATTAGAAGATGATGTTGTAATAGGCGACAACGCATATACTAAACAAGTAAAAGAATATGCATCAGAAGAAAACAGTAGTGTAATTGTTATGTGTGCCAAAATGGAATCAGAACTTGCTGAATTATCTGACGAAGATAAAAAAATATTTTTAACTGAACTAGGTATTTCAAGTTCTGGCTTAGATAAATTAATATTTGCTACATATAACCTTCTAGGTTTAGAAACATTTTTTACAAGCGGTAAAGACGAATGCCGAGCATGGACTTTTAAAAAAGGGATGAACGCTAAAAGTTGTGCTGGACTTATCCACAGTGATATTGAACGAGGTTTTATTAAAGCTGAAATAATGAGTTTTGATGACCTAAAAGAATATGGCAGTGAATTAAAAGTTAAAGAGGCTGGTAAACTTCGTTTAGAAGGAAAAGATTATTTAATGCAAGATGGAGATATAGTTTATTTTAGATTTAATGTATAAATAAAATTCTTATAAGAACATATATTATAATATGAACTTAAAAGAATTTTTTATTGATGAAAAGGTTATTTATCCTTTTAAATTATTTGGTAAAACTCATTTATTTTTGTTATTTTTAATTATTATATGTTTACTTATAATTTTTAAAAATAAAAATAAATTATATAAACTTAATTCCCAAAATAAAAGAAATATTACTATAAGTATGGCTATTATTTTCACCCTTAATATGCTTATATTATATATATCTAGTATTTATTATCACTGTTTTAATTTTAACACTATGTTGCCTTTACATTTATGTTATTTATCTAATTATTTTTATATATACACCATTTTATTTAAAAGAGAACATCTTTTAAAATATTGCTATTTTTTAGGCTTTTTAGGTCCTTTACCAGCCATAATATTTTTTGATGTTCCTAGTGTTTTTGAATCCTATAATTTTTATTTATATATAATTTCTCACCATTTATTTTTGCTAGGAACAGTAATAACATTTTATTTTTATCCCCAAAAAATAACCTTTAAAGATCTAATAAAATTATTTTTAGTTTTAAATATTTGTTATTTTCTTATGAATATATTTAATTTTTATTTTAATACCAACTATTTTTTCACTAAAGGTATTCCCCAATTTATATTAGAACTAATCCCTTTTTTAAAATTTATCCCTTTTATGATAATATTAGAAATAATGGAAATATTAATTATGGTGATTATTTATAGATTTTGGCGAAAAGAATACATTCATTTACTTAAATAAAAAAATATGTTATAATAAAATTAATAAAGGAGGAAAAATGAATAAATTATTATCAAAAGCTTTTATATTCATGTTTTTAGGTTTATTGGTTACTTTTCTTACAGGATATGTAGTAGCAATGAATGAAAATATGGTAGAAGCTGTATATGGAGGCCTATATTGGGTATTTTTAATCTTAGAAGTAGCGTTAGTATTATTTTTCTCGGTCCGAGTACACAAAATGAATCCAACGACTGCTAAAATATGTTTCTTACTGTATTCCTTTGTAAGTGGTCTAACATTTTCAAGTGTTTTTATAGTTTTTAAACTAACATCGATTATATCCATATTTTTAATTACAGCTTTGGTATTTGGTATATTTGGTTTAATAGGCTATACAACGAAATTAGATTTAAGCAAACTTGGAACATTTTGTTTAATGGCTTTAATTGCAGTATTTATCTGTTTAATTATTAATATTTTCTTTAATAATGATACATTTGATTTAATACTGTCTATTATCACAATTATTATATTTATGGGTTATACAGCTTACGACATTAAAAACATAAAGATTTTAGCCGAAAATAATGGCGAAAATGAAACTTTAGCAATTAACTGTGCTTTTCAATTATACCTAGATTTTATAAATATATTTATCCATCTATTATCTATATTTGGAAAGTCAGAAGATTAGTTAGCATAATTTCGTTCTTAACTAATTTTAACCAAAATACATATTTATCTTGACAAAACCTCAAAAAAAGTATATTATAACTAACTATCAAAAGGGAGGTTTTGTTATGAAAAAACTATGTATAGTATTATTGTGTTTATGTACAATTTTAATGCCAAAAACAGTCTTTGCCAAAAGCTTTAATTTTGCCGGTTACAGTTGTGATAAAAAACAAGATTTAGGAGATGGCACATTCTATATGACTTGTCATATAGTTGCCACAACTGATTTTGATATTAATCATATTCAAGGTAATTTAATTTTAAAAAATGTTACTTTACAAGACATTAAAACTCAAAATGATTGGACAAGTAATAATGGTTTATCAATTACGGTTGATTTCACATCCACAAGTAATCATAAAGGCACTTTTTCTGTAGCTGATTTAATATTTACTGGTAATACATCTGATACTGAATGTGAAGCAAGTTTTGAACCAATCATTGCTGAATATGTTCAACCAACTGAACCAGAAAATCCAAGTTGTGCTATAGTTGATGATGAATATTATGATAAAAATGGCTATAAAGTAACAGAAGAAAAATATTATGAAGATTGTTTTAATTATGTATGTACAATTGTAGGTAACAAATACTACTTTAATTCTAAAGGAAAATCTGTAAGCTATGACAAATATGTTGAAGATTGTTCTGAAACTTACATTCCAGATAGTCCAAATACCGGAATTAATTATGGTTTAATTGCTATACCTTTAGGAATATTATCAATGTTTGGTATTATTAGACTAAGTAAGAAAAATACCAAAATTTATAAAATATAGTTGCAAAAATTAGATAATATGGTATAATCTATATTATCTAATATATATGCAGGTGTAGTTTAATGGTAGAGCTTCAGCCTTCCAAGCTGATAACGTGGGTTCGATTCCCATCACCT
>CANPYU010000137.1 GCA_947588665.1 uncultured Bacilli bacterium
CAATGGTTTCTAGTGTTGGAGTGTCTCCCGCACAAGCTAAAATTATATCGGGATTTTTATAATTATTAGAAGCCCAGTCAAAAATACCTAAACCTTTTTTACAATGATTTTTCGCTTCATCCATGGATAACCACTGAATACTTGGATGTTTAGAAGCAATTATGACATTTATATAATTTTTCGTTTGAATGCAATGATCAAATGTTGAAAGTAATGTATTAGTATCAATTGGAAAGTACATTCTTACAATGTCTGCCTTTTTAGTGGCTAAATGATTTAAAAAACCCGGGTCTTGATGGGTATAGCCATTATGATCTTGTTGCCAAATATGACTTGTTAAAACATAATTTAGAGATGCAATATCACGTCTCCATGGTATTTCTTTTGTTACTTTTAACCATTTAGCATGTTGACTTGCCATCGAATCTATTATTCTGATAAATGCTTCATAACTATGAAAAAAACCATATCTACCTGTTAAAAGGTAACCTTCAAGCATTCCTTCACACATATGCTCTGATAAAAAACTATCAAAAACACTACCAGTACTATCTAAAAATTCATCATTATCTTTTATTTCGGCATTCCATTTTCTAGTTGTAGCACTAAATACATCATTAAGACGATTTGATAAAGCCTCATCCGGACCAAATATTTTAAAATTATTTTTATTAAGTTTAATAATATCTTTAATATAACTACCTAAAATGCGCATATCTTCAGATTTTGTTATTCCTCTTACAACATCAATTTTATAATTTGTAAAATCTGGTACTTTTAAATTTTTTAAAAGAGTCCCACCATTAGCAATAGGATTAGCACTCATTCGCATATTACCTTTCGGAGTCATAGCTAATATTTCACTTTTTATTTTACCATTTTCGTTAAACAATTCTTCTGGATGATAGCTTTTAAGCCAACTCTCTATTACATTTAAATCTTTGATAGCACTAGCATAAGATACTGGAATTTGATGTGCCCTAAAAGTTCCTTCCATTTCTAATTTATCAACTATCCTTGGACAAGTCCAGCCTTTTTTCGATTTAAAAATAATCATTGGATATTTAGGTCTGACAAATTTTTTGCTTTTTTTAGCATCACTTTTAATTTTATTTATTTTCTTTATTACTTCTTCTAGCACACTAGCCATTTCTTCATGATAATCGGAAGTATTAGTAACATCTACTACAATTGGATCCCAACCACAACCTTTAAAAAAATCTATTCGCTCTTCTTCACTAATTCGGGCCATTATTGTAGGATTTGCTATTTTATAACCATTTAAATGCAAAATAGGTAAAACTATACCATCTTTATTAGGATTAATAAATTTATTACCATGCCAAGAAGTTGAAAGTGGACCAGTTTCGGCTTCACCATCACCAATAACACAAGCCACAATTAAAGAAGGATTATCTAAAACTGCTCCAAAAGAGTGTGCAAGAGAATAACCAAGTTCGCCTCCTTCATTAATAGAACCTGGAACTTCTGGTGCTACATGACTAGATGTTCCACCAGGAAAAGAAAAGTTTTTAAATAATTTTTGTAATCCCTTTTCATCTTGTGTTACATCTGGATATACTTCACTATATGTTCCTTCAATATAGCTATTAGCAATCATTGCTTGTCCACTATGACCGGGACCTGCTACATAAATCATATTTAAATTATATTTTTTAATTATTCTATTTAAATGAATATAAATAAAATTTTGACCTGGTGCACTACCCCAATGACCTACTAATTTTCTTTTTATATCTTCTTCCTTTAACGGTTCCTTAAGTAAAGGGTTATCTTTTAGATAAAGCATTCCCACAGACATATAATTACATAAGTTAAAATATTTTTCTAAATTATTTATCTCTTGTTCACTAAGTACGCTCATTATATCACCTATTCTTATATTTATTATAAGATAAAATCACTCTATTTAAAAGAAAAAGAAATCTAATTAGATTTCTTTTTGACATAAATATAATTTATATTTTTATACTATTTGAACTGTACCTGGAAATTTTGCTGTATTTTGTATCCAATCTTGTTGGTCTTTTTTAACTATTATTTTTGCAGATTGAGGAATACCGCTAAACATATCTAGATAATTATTCTTATCACTTATTTGCGTAAATGTTGCATTGCTCATATCTATTGTTTGTAAATTTGTACAACTATAAAACATAGCATCTACACGAGTCACTTTTGATGTATCCCAACTACTTAAATTTACGGTTTGTAAATTTGTGCATCTATAAAACATCCAAAACATTGTAGTTACTTGAGATACTTTCCAGTTACTTAAATCTACATTCTTTAAATTTGTACATTCAGCAAACATATCAGCTACATTTCTTACTTTAGACACATTCCAATTTTGTAAAGTACTCACATCTTCTAAATTTGGACAAGCTGCAAACATATACGACATATCTTCTACATTCAAAAATTTCCATTTGTTTAAAGCATTAATGTTATTCAAATTTGTACAACCACTAAATGTAACTGCTGTTGACGTTACATTGGATACATTCCAAGTTTCTAATCCGTCTAGCTTTGTTAAACTTGTGCAGTTTGCAAACATAGACGACATAATTTCTAAATTATTTGTTGTCCAATTACTTATTTTATTTATATCTTCATCATTAAAGTTTGTGCATCCCACAAATAAACCATTCATACTTACTACATTTGATGTATTCCATTTTTCTAAATATTCAAAATCACTTAAATTACTGCAAAACCAAAAAACACCGCTCATATTTTTAACATTTTCTGTATTCCATTCTATATTGATAATTTCATCTAATTTGTTATTACAAAAAAACAAACTACTTATATTTAAAGTTTTAGATGTATCTAATCTATTATTAAAATTAATTGAAGACAAACAGCTTTTTGATAACCAGTTACCATTATATTCATTTGCTGCAAAGGCATAAGCTAAATTTAATGCTCTTAGTTTGGTTTTACTTCCAATATACAAAGTATCATAATTATTGTCTATTGGTTCTATCCACGCGATTACACTTCCTTTTGGAGTTTCTTGACTTTCATCACTTATATCCCAATAATCTTTATCTTTTTCTAAAATATTTAAATTTTCTGTTATATAATCCACAAATTTAATATTTTTCACTTTTGCTGACATATAATTTGGAGCTGGTATTGTATGATTTTCATTATCATAAGTTACATCATGTGTTGGTACATACATATAATTATATTTATCAAAATATAAAGTGCAATATATTGTTTCAC
>CANPYU010000138.1 GCA_947588665.1 uncultured Bacilli bacterium
GGTTATAAAAAGCTCTTAATTCCTTATAAACAAAGGGATTGAGAGCTTTTGTTTTCTAAAAACTGTCAAAGTCAGGAAATTATAGCAAAAGATAGATAAATTTACTACTTTATATATTAATTTTTTATTTCTACTAATTTATTAATCTTTTTTAAATAGGTAGAATTATTTAAAATACTTTTTACTACCTTACCATCACTACCTGAAGCATGAATAATATAGTGTTTATTATTTTCCATACCAATATATAACATAACATGACCATTCATATATAATAAACTTGGATTAGTACCTTCAATAATTTTTAATTTTTCTGTATCATTAATACTACCTAAATTAGTAACACTTCCCACACTAGAATTTTGATTTGACGTATTTCTCGGAAAAACAAAACCAAAAGTACGATATAAATTACTAATGAAGCTTGAGCAATCAACACCCATATCTTTACCACCCCAACTGTATGGAGTATTAATATAAGTACTAGCAAGTTTATAAACATTTTCTTTAGTATAAGGTAAATATCCTAAACTAATATCATCATTATTTATAGTTATCTCTTTACTTTCAACATAACCATTATTACCTTTTATAGGTAACATTAAAACGAAACTATCTTTATTTACTTTAACTAAAGGTAATTTAACACTCATATCTAAAATAGTATCATTGATATTTAGAGAGGGGTTAGTAATAATACCAAATGAATTTGAATTAATAAAATAGTTATAATCACTATCTGTTGTATATGCTATATCACTTTGCAACACCCAACCAAAGTATGTAGGACTTATCACGAAATACCATAAATTATCTAAACTTCTATGAATAATTAACACTGGTGTATTAACAAGTAATTCTGTTTCTTGTAACCTATCATAATCTTTAACATTTTTCTTATCATAAAAAGATATATTTGTTGGAAAACTTCTTAAATTAGTTCTTTTGACAACAATTCCCTTTTCCATAGTTAAATTAATATTATTTAAGTTACGATTTTTTAAAATATTATCTACATTACTACTATTGTACTCAATTTCACCATCATATTTTGGAAGTTTAGGAATATTATAACTTGTTATAAACTCTACAATATCTTCTTTAGTTAAATTACTAATATTATCTATATCATATAAAACGTTTGTTTTTTCTTTAACTTTTTTATTATATTCTTGTATTTCTTGTAAAGTTAAAATTACTTTTTCATCTTCATTTTCCTTAACTATATCATTGTTACTATTAGAATAATTATTTTCTTCAGAGTTATTAACATTACTATTACTATTATTATTATTATTTAAATTAATCTTTTCTATTTTTAAACCCTTATTTATTAATTCTGATAAAGAAATAATATTTTTATCAATAATACTTTTCAATTTATATTCATCTCCATTAGAAAATCTTATTAAAATATCAGAGATTCTAATACAAGGAGAAACATAAATATAATTCTCATCTCTAAATAATTCTTCTTTTTCTGTACTACATTCTTTATTTAAATATATTATTTCAAAATCCATTCTATTTTTTATACTTACCATAACTTCATAAGAATTTTTAATATTAAAATTAAATAATAAAATAATATTTACTATACTAAATAAAGCAATAAAAAAAATATATTTATTAGTCATAACATAACCTCTAAATATATATTTCCCTTAAATATTAAAAATATTGATTTTTTTATTTAATGTTAAACTTGTTGAACTTGGCCTTGATTATTTATCATATTATTTGGCATTGGATTATTATAATTACTTTGAGCAATATTAGCATCTTTAGCTATATTATTTTGAGAATCCCAATAAGTTGAAACATCACAACTTGCTGAAAAAGGCCTTGGATTTGGCATTTCCAATTTAACAATCATTGGTATTTTAAAGGCTGTACCAAAAGCTACACATGTACCTGGTTGTAATATTTTCATTTTTTCAATAACATCAGCACTAATATTTGGAAGCATTTCTTCAATATATTTTATATCTTTAGGGTGAGTCATTTTAAAGATCAAAAAGTTAGAACATTGAGCAATAACAGTATCAGATATTTCTACCGGTCTTTGACTAATTATATCTAAAATAACACCATATTTACGTCCTTCTTTAGCGATTCGATCAAATATATTGTAACCAATTAAGAAAACGTCATTATCTTGTTGAACATAGCGATGTGCTTCTTCTAAAAATACATGGAATGGAATTGTTGCTCTACTAGCATTTTCTTTAGCAAAGTCAAATATTATTCTAGTATAAATTTTAACTAGAGCTTTAGCATGAGAATCATCTAATGTTTCTAGATTTATGTTAATAATTTGTGATTTATGTTCTTTTTTACTAACTAAATTGGTAATGAATTCAGCAGGTGTTACAGATTTATCACCATTAAAAAATTTACCAACAGTACTATGAAGAATTGTATTTAATCTTACCTTTAACAATTGTGCATCATCATGCATGTTTTTATTTTGATTAAATCCTTCACTAATTAACGTAAATTCCAATGCTTTCTCTAAATCATTTAAAGTATAAATAGCATTATCTAATTCTTTAATTTCTTCATCCATATTTTCATTTATAAATTTTAAAATATAATCTGTTATTAAAACTTCTTCACCAAAATGACCATGAGAATCGATTTGAAAACATTCACTAAAAGTTCTAGTATAACCTACTCCAGGGATAATTGAATCTAAATTAAATTCTTTTGTATGACAAGTATCTATAATTGTAAAAATATCATCTTTTTTTTGTCTAGCTGTATTAGGACTATATAAAATTGTTATTAAAGCATTCGCAATAATATTATTTTTATAAGCATTAGCAGCTTCAGAATTAGTAGCAAATATTTTAGCATATTTCATCGCTCTCTCAATTATTGTGAGTTGAGAATGCTTATCTGCTTGTAAAAGAACCGCAAAATCATCAACTTTCATTAAATTTAATGGTATATTAATAAATTCATCATCTTCATCTTGTGGGTGAGCAGTAACAAATTTATAATTATAAACATTACTTATAGTATTTATACTTTTAAAAGCATTTTTATATTCACCAAAAGAATCAAAGAAAATTAAATTAGCATTATAAGCTAAAGCATTTTTATTACTTAAAATATTTTGAACAATTCTTGAAACACCACATGATTTACCAGAGCCAGAGTTACCAAAAATACACATATGATTAGCAAATAAATCATTAATATTAGGACAAACTTTAAAATTCTTATAAATAGCACTTTC
>CANPYU010000139.1 GCA_947588665.1 uncultured Bacilli bacterium
CCATATGGATGTTATAATGACTAGAATTGAAAGAGAGTTTAATATTGATATTATTGCTACTTCTCCTTCGGTAATTTATGAAGTAACATTAACTAATGGAGAAATTATAAAAATAGATAGTCCTAATAAAATGCCAGAACGTTCGATAATAAGTATAATTAAAGAACCATTTATATATACTAATATAATTGTTCCTAGTGAATATATAGGATCAATTATGGAATTATGTCAAGATAAAAGAGGTATATATAAATCAATGGAATATATAGATGAAACAAGAGTTAATATTCATTATGAAATACCTTTATCCGAAATTGTTTATGATTTTTTTGATAAATTAAAAAGTTATACTAAAGGTTATGCTTCTTTTGATTATGAAATATGTGGATATAAAGAATCTAATTTAGTTAAGATGGATATTTTACTTAATGGAAAAGTAGTAGATGCTTTATCAGTGGTTGTGCATAAAGATTTTGCTTATCAAAGGGGAAGAAGTATTGTTAATAAATTAAGAGAATTAATTCCAAGACAGATGTTTGAACTTCCAGTTCAGGCAAGTGTTGGCTCTAAAGTAATTGCAAGAGAAACAATTAGTGCGATGAGAAAAAATGTTTTAGCTAAATGTTATGGAGGAGATGTGTCTCGCAAAAGAAAGTTATTAGAAAAACAAAAAGAAGGAAAAAAGAAAATGAAGACTATTGGATCAGTAGAAGTACCTAAAGAAGCTTTTTTAGCAATACTTAGTGGAGAAGAATAGGAGAGTTTTAAGATTATGAATGATTATATTAGAGAAGTTGCTTTATATATTATTGAAGAACATACAATTGCCGAGGCGGCACAATTTTTTGGGAAATCAGTTAGTAGTATTAAAAAATATTTAGCTAAAGTAAGAGATGATAGTGATCCAAATTATGATGCTTTATTGGCAGAAAAATTAAAGCTTGCCCAAGAAAAAGTAATATTAAAGGGAGTAAAAAAAGGGGGAAGTAAAGGAAAAAGAGGACGTTTTTTAAAAGAAAATGAAGCTAAGATGTATGCAGAAGCTTATATGGGAGGACTTACTTATGAACAACTTGCTGATTTAAGTAAAATTCCTAGATCTACTTTACAAGAAACTTTTAGAGCAATTGATGATAAAGAAATTCAAGAAAGACTTGATGAATATGTGAGTAGAGGCTAAATAATGGATACGATAAGTTCAGTTTATATACATATTCCTTTTTGTAATAGTATTTGTTCTTATTGTGATTTTTGTAAAGTTGTTTATAATGATGATTGGATTAAACCTTATTTTAAAAGATTAGAAGAAGAAATTGATAATGCTTATATGGGAGAAGAATTAAAAACATTATATATTGGGGGAGGAACTCCTACTTGTTTAAGTATAGAGGAATTAAAAGAATTATTTAAAATTATTAGTAAATTTAAAAAAAGTAAAGATATAGAATTTAGTATAGAAGCTAATATTAATGATTTAGAAGAAGAAAAATTAAAATTATTATATGAAAATGGAGTTAATAGACTTAGTATAGGAATTGAATCTTTTAATAGTGATAAATTAAAGTTTATGAATCGAAATAGTGATTTTAAAGAAGCTAAAAAAAGAATAGATTTAGCAAGAAAGATTGGATTTAAAAATATTAATTTAGATTTAATGTATGCAATACCTGGAGAAAATATAAAAGTATTACAAAAAGATTTACAATTATTTTTAAAATTAAAACCAGAACATATAAGTACTTATAGTTTAATGATAGAAAAAAATACTTTAGTAGGATTAAATAAAATAAAACCGATAGAAGAAGATCGGGATGCTAAAATGTATGAGACTATTTGTAAAACATTAAAAAAAGCAGGATATATACATTATGAATTATCTAATTTTGCTAAAAAAGATAAAGAGTCAAAACATAATTTAACTTATTGGAATAATTTAGAATATTATGGTTTTGGGTGTGGGGCTAGTGGATTTGTTGCTGCGGTTAGATATGAAAATACGAAGAGTTTAACAGAATATTTAAAGGGTAATTTTATTAGTTCTAAAGCTTTAATGAGTAAAGTTGATAATATGGAAAATGAGCTTATATTAGGGTTAAGAAAGATAGATGGAGTAAGTTTAACAGAATTTTTTGATAAATATGAAGAAAATATGCAAAATATTTTTCCTTTAAAACCTTTAATTAAAAGTGGAGAGTTAATATATAAAAATAATAGAATATATATTAATCCTAAAAAACTTTATGTTATGAATGAAATATTAATTAAGTTAATTTAAAATAAAATAGTGATATAAATGAATTGGACTTTATTTCTAAGATAAAAGATTTAAGTTCATATTAAATATGCACTATTTTTTTGTTAATATACTTTTAGGGTATGGCTTTCTTTCGTCAGTTAAACAAAGAAGATAATCGACGGAAGTATTATAAAATAGGGCTAATTTTATTAAAGCATCACTAGGTATTTGACGTTTACCAATTTCATAATAACTATAAGCACTTTGAGTTATATTGAGTATTTTGGCTATTTCTTCTTGCTTAAGATCTTTATTTTCTCTTAGACCTTTTAAGCGTTCTAATTTTAAATCTTCATACATAAGTAATCTACCTCTATATATATTCTAAAACAAAATTAATATGTATATTGACAATTATAACGTTTTGTTATAAAATTAAACTAATATAACAAAATGTTATATATAAATAGGGATGAACTAAATGGAAAAGAATAAAAAAATATTAATAGTATTGGGAATATTAATTGGAGTAATAGGAATTTCTCTAGCGTATTTTGTAGGAAAAATGTTGAGTGCAGGACAAGGTGCTAGTGTTAAAGTAACAACAGCAAATATTAAAAATTCAGAATTACATATAGAAGGGGAATTAAACTTTAATGCACCAGATATGTTACCAGGACATCAAGCAATATCCATATTAAAAGTAACAGCCAAAGGTAATAATGAACTTATACCCTTTAATATAATATGGGAAGGGACAAATGAACTAGGAACAGCCCTTAATTTTACAGTATATAAAACAAGTGATTCAAATTTAAAAGATACAGTTAAAGCAGAATGTAACCAGAAAAAAGAAAAGACTGGTGGAGGAACAATGCTTTATGAGACATGTGAAATAACAGATATAAATAAATTAGGAGAACCTATAGGAACAGGAACAATAGCATCAAATACAGAACAAACAGTAACAA
>CANPYU010000140.1 GCA_947588665.1 uncultured Bacilli bacterium
GCAATCTTCACATAATTCATCTAAATGTGGATGAATATATTTAACTAAAGCATCACGATAATTATTTCTGGATTCTGTATCTCCTAAAGTATTAATATTTACTTGTAAATTATCGATATGTAATGCCTCAAGAATTTTATATTGTAAACTAATAACTTCCGCATCAACAAGTGGATCATTACTACCAAGAACCTCTACCCCAAATTGAGTAAATTCTCTAAGTCTACCTGTTTGGGGTCTTTCATAACGATACATTGTGCCATTATAATAATATTTTTTCACATCTGGTAAGGCATATTCTTTATCTTCAATAAAACTTCTTACAACTCCAGCAGTACCTTCAGGTCTTAAAGTCATATTACGATTTCCTTTATCTAGAAAATCATAAGTTTCTTTTTTTACAATATCAGAAGATTCACCTACAGATCGATGAAATAATTCACTTGCCTCAAATAAAGGTGTTCTAATATATTCATAATTATAAGATGCCATAATTGTATTTACTAAATTACTTACATATTCATATAAAAGAGCATCATTACCCTTAACATCAATAGTTCCTTTTGGTTTAGTTAACATATAAATTCCTTCTTTCTTTTTAAAAAAGACCTAGAATGCATAAGGGCGAGAAATAATCCCACGGTACCACCTTACTTCTAGGTCTTTAATTTTTATCGCTATATGCGTTTCTATTCTTTTAAAAGTGTCTTCATTTACTATTAAGTTTGACTTTCCCAGCACCCGTCTTCTCTTTAAACTAAATTATAAGTAAATTACTTGTCTTTTAATAGAAAACTTATGTTTATATAATACTTTATTTTTATCTTTTAGTCAACTCTAGTTTAATTAATATTTACTTATTTTTGTCTATTTCTTGCCATTATTTTGGCTTTTTTATTAGTAAAATAATCTTGAATCATGCAATAATTTAACATATTACTAGTATAAATAGTTTTATTTTCATATTTTTTTAAACCAATTGCAAGTTTTAAGGCTCTTAATCCCTCATCAATTAAACCAACTCTAAAATATGATTGAGCAAGTTTTGCAGCATCTGATTCAGAGGGAATAATATATTTTAAATGTTCTAATGCATATTCAATATAAGCAAAACTATCACCTTTACTATAAATTTCTTTTTTCAAATCAAATATACTATCATTAAATGCTATTGCGTGATTTCTTCTAGTATTTATAACTACTTGTTTTTGTTTACCACCAATTTCATACGATGCTAAAGTAGGTATATAATATGCTAAATCTCTCATTAATTTATTTGTTTCTTTATTTTCTGGATTTAATATTACAAATCCTTCTTTTTCTACTACATCCTCAACACTAATTAAAAAATCTAAAAACTTGTCTTTATCTATATGAGTTATTCTTTTTTCTTCTTTGATTTCTGAATAAGAAAGACTTTCTTTTTCTTTTATTATATTTTTTAAAACATCAAGTATAATATTAATTTCTGAATTATCTTCTTCTCTATAATTAATATTTTGATAATATTTTAGCATTTGCTCATAATTTTTATGTTTAACTAATTCAACTAAAGTATAATAATTCTCTTCATCATAGCCTTCAAAATAATTTTTAGTTATATAATCTTGCAATAATAAATATAAAATATACATATTATTATACGTTGGATGACTATAAACTAGATTTTTAATATAAGTATATAAATTATAATAATCTTTTTTATTATATAAATTATTAATTACTTTATTATTTTCTTTTTTTACACCACATGCTAAATGAAGTAAATTAAGTAATGCTCTTTTACTTTCTAAAGAATAGCTATTTTCCATATGTTCATAATAAATATTAGTAGCCTTAAGAAAATAATGGTATAAAATATTTTTGATAAAATTTTTAGCATCAGCAATATTTGGGTTTCTTACAGGCATTATTAAATCATATTTAAAAATAGTTTTTACATAATCTAAATATTCAGTAGGTAATTCAGTAATACATCCTAAAAGATATAAAAATAAGTTTTTAGTTCTTAAATATTTAGAATCAATAAATATTTTATCGATATAGTTTAAAGCTTCATCAATATTTTGGACTTCTAAATAATCATTAAATATTTTTAAATAATCCTCTAACATAGTCAATACTCCCAAACAAAAGTAAAATGTATTGTAACACTTTTATTTGAAAATGTCTATAATTTATAAATATATACAAATTAAAAAGAGGCAATGCTATTGCCCTTATACTTCATTTGGTAATTTTATTTGGTTATCACTACCAGTAAATCCTAAATCACTTTTATTGTTCCATATCCAATCTTTTTGAGTTTGATCTTTTACTATTATTGTTACGTTATCTGGTACACCAATAAACATACCTGTACAATCAGTTATATTATTAAATGTAGCGTTACTCATATTGATTGTTTCTAAATTTGTGCATCCTAAAAACATAGCATTAGTATTCAATAAAGAAGCAGTATTCCATTTTTGCAAATTAACATTTTTTATTTTGTTACAATTAGAAAATAAGCCACTCATATTTGTTACATGAGATACATCCCAATTTGCTATTCCACTAACATCTTCTAAATTTGGACTATTCCAACATAAAATTTGGATAGAAGTTAAACTTTTTGTATTCCAGTTTTTTAATGCATCTAAATTAGTTATTCCACTAACTTGAAATACACCATATAAAGAGTTAATATTCGAGACATCCCATGTACTTAAAGAATCTATATTTTGTAATTTTGTACAGGAAGCAAACATACCACCAATATCTTTTACATTTGATTTAACAAATTTATTTAAATTTATATCTATTAAATTTGAACAACCAGCAAACATCCAAATAGCATCTTGCAAATTATCTGTTTGCCAATTATTCAAATTTATACTTTTTATATTTTTACATTCAGTAAACATATACGAAGAGCTTTTTAATTTAGAAGTATTCCAATCACTAATTTTATATGTTTCTTCAAATTCATTACAACCATAAAATAAAGAAACCATTGAGATTACATTAGATGTATCTAAATTTTCTAAATATTTAATTTCTATTAAAGATTTATTTCCAAAAAACATTTCATTCATGGCTGTATTTTTACTTGTATCTAATTTAGTATTAAAATTAATACTTTCTAAACTGGCGATAGCGCTTTGGACATTACCAGAACTATATTCACTAGCCTTAAAAGCATTTGCTAAACTAGT
>CANPYU010000141.1 GCA_947588665.1 uncultured Bacilli bacterium
TATATTAGGAGAATCTTTTTTAAAAGTTTCTGTTATTTTAAACATAAGTCACCTCATTTAATTTTATGACTTTGTTTAATAATTATTTTTTTAATATATTTAAACCATTTTTTTATTTAATATTTTTCTTAAATTTTCATCACAAGCATAAATATAAAGTCCATTTATTCCTCTAGTCATTAATACTCTCAACTCATTTTTTAATAATTTTTCAATAAACTTCTGTTTAGTTCCATTAGATAATGTTCTAGACATAGTTGCTTTTTTATTATGAGAATCGACAGGTTTAAAAACAACTCTATCATTTTCATATTTTACAGAAGGCCCAATTATTACACCAACATAATTTAAATCAAACCCTTGAATTGTAAATGTAGATCCTATTTCATCAATTGTTTGAAATTGTTCTGCCCATGATAAATTTTTAATTCTTTTTCTTTCCTCTTTAGTTAAATTTTTTTCTAATTGATAATTCCATGGCTTATGCCAATCATTAATGGATACCTCCCAAAATTTTCCATTATTATCTATTTTATCATTATACTTCCAATCATATGTTGCCACTAATCTTGACAATTTAGTATCTTTCTCTTTTGCTTTAGTTTTAATTGCTTTTTCTAAAAGTAAAGGTGAATCAAAGATTTTTATTTCATAATTTTTTAAATTTTTAGGAATCTTATTTATAATGCCTTTAAATGTAAAATCATCAATCCATTTCATAGCTTCATTTGATCTGATTCTTAATTGTTCGGTTAATTTAAAATAACAATTATTTTTTTTAGCCATATTTCTATATCTATTTAAAAGATTATCTTCCCAAAATTGTTCCACAGTAAGAATTTGATTAGGATCAAACATTATAATTGTAAGCTTAGATCTATCAATAACATCTTGTAGTTGATTCTTACCAGTATAAGCTTGTTTACCTTGAGTTAATAATAAATGTGCTTCATCTATAAAAGCAATATCTATAGGATTCTGTATACTATGTTTATTTATAAATATAGTTGGCCTCCAAACTAACTCATTTTTACTATCAACACATAACTTATCAAAAATTTGCCTATATAAACGTTCTTGCTCTTTATGATTAATAATTAAACAACAATTAAAATCATTGTTAAACTTTCTTAAATCTTTATCAATAGAAGTTTCACTCATTTGACATAAATCGTAAAAAAGGCTACTATTTAATACGGTCTTTCCAGTTCCAGCTTCTCCCTCAATAAAAATTAATTTGCCTCTTTCATTATTTAAAAATACTTTAACTATTAATTCAACTATATTATCTTTAAATTGCTGCTGACATTTTGTTAACTTATGTAATGGAGATGCTTTAAATATTGCTGAATCTTCTATATAGCTTTCCAAAGGAAAAATTTCATTATTTAATTTACGCAATTTTTTCCATATATCATTAAAAATATCATCAAACTCTTCAGAAGGGTAATAATCATTCTGTGGATTACCTCTTGAATTATGAACTTTTTTTATAATATCAACACCTGATAAATAATGTATTAATTTATTTTCAATATCAAGTGTTAATGATTTATTAAAATGTTTATGAGCAATTATATATAAATATGCACTGTTAATTTTTAAATTATATTGCCAATTATTTTTATCATTAGCACTTAAAAAATGTTCTCGAGTTCTTGAGAAAATATTATTAGATTCTCCAACATAAACTTCATAATTACCTTTATTTTTCCATGAATGAATATATACCACAGGATAATTTTTGATTATTTTTTTATCACTTAAAGTAGCATTTATATTTTTTTCTAATTCTTCTAATTTTTTCTCATTATCATTAATTCTTTCTATTATTGCAGTCTTTAATGTCATAAATTACACTTCCTAGCCCAACTTGTTATATTTTGTACTTTTACCTTTAGCCTTCTCTACAGGATATTTCTTTGCTGTCTTTTTCATTTTATCTAAAACTATTTGTTCCGGATTTACTTTTAATTTATTAGCTAATAACAAGCAATAATTTATGACATCTGCTAATTCTTCTTTTACTTCATCAATATCAAAGTTGTTATTCCATTGAAAACACTCCAATAACTCTCCAGCTTCAATAGAAATACTCTTTGCCAAATTTTCTGGTGAGTGAAACTGATCCCAATTTCGTTCTTCATTAAATTTAATTATTTCTTCCGTCAATTCTTTCATACTACCTCCTAAAATAACCCTTTAACTATTAAATTTTGTAATTATAAATTATTATTTTTACCCAACAATAAATTTTCATAAAATCTTATTAACTTCTTTTATATTTAAATAATTTTTAAAATAAATACTTCTTACTAATGCCTTTAATGTCTTTTATTAAATTTTTTATCAGTGGCATCACCTTCTACTATACAAAGATAATTCTTAACATCATGTAATTTTTTAATTCTTCAAGATCTAAAGAAGTAATTTTAAATTTTTAAATATTTTTATAGACAATTATTAAAATCTTCAATCATCATTTAAAATTAATTCTTCTAATTTATTAATTTGGCTATTTAATAAAATACATAATCTTTCAATCCTTCTATCACTCATTTTAGTTAAATATTGATATTGATGTAACAATTTATCAAACCATTCTATTATATCATCTAATTTACTTATATCTATTCTTTTTAAATTTTTTACAACTTTTATTATTTCATCAAAAGCTTTTACTTCATAAAAAAATCTTCCATTTCCGGAAATATGTACTTCTTCATTATCATAATATTCAATATTTAAACTTTGTCCATTATCAAATATAGGAGCTACATCAATCCATTTTAAAGTATTAACATCTCTTATAATTCCAAAGTTATTCAAATGTCTATCTTCATTCATAATGAGAAAATCTAGAATATACATATTCTCCACTTTTTCCCTAGCATTTTCTATCTCATTGTCTTCTAACTTTTTAATATATTCTTCATAATTTTCTAAATTATCATGTCTTTTCATATCGTTTCTAATTTGATAACAAGTTACAAGCTCTGTATCTTTAGTTATAAAACTAGGACATTTAGATACCACAATATCTTTATATGTATCTATTGTATATTCTACATGATTAAATCCTAATCTTTTACATATCTCACTAGCTAATACTTCATTAAATGGTTGTAAAGTTTCATTTTTATAACCACCCTTTAATAAATATCTTGTACCATTATCTATAATCC
>CANPYU010000142.1 GCA_947588665.1 uncultured Bacilli bacterium
TTGAATGTAAGGGGGTTTTATGAATAGGAGGCATTAGGTCATGATAGAAGAGATTTTATCCGTGATATTATTGTTTACAGCGATAAAAAAGACACTTATCTTAATCAGTATTGATATAAAGATAAATGTCTTCAAAAAATAGAATTTTTTGTAGGCATTTGTTCTTAAATGTTCTACATTTTAATTTTAACATTTATTTTTTATTTTGTAAATATATTTTAAGTTGTATGTTCTCCTTTAATTAATTCTAATAAAGGGACAAAGTAATAAAGAAAGTGTTTATCATTTTGTTTTAATAATAAAGATATTTTAATGCGTTTGTTTTGATATTTAAATTTAAAATTAGGGTTAATATTATAACTTTCTAAGAATAATTTATCAGCTTTAATGTTTGATGATAGTTCTTCGGGTAATTCAAGTTCAATAAAACTTTTAGTTTGAGTTACGCGGGTAATATTTAAAGCATTAGCAAGTTTTTCAAACCATTCTTCATACATATAGATTATTAATTCTTCTGATACTTTACCAAAGCGATCTTCTAATTCATTTTTAATACGATATAAGGATTCTTTGGAGTCTACTTCATTTATTTTATTATGAATTTCAATTTTGATTTCATCATCTTTAACATAATCATCACTTATATGAGTTGAAACATCAATTAAAGAAGTTGGAGAAACATCTTCTTTTACTTCTTCGCCTTTTAGGCGTTTCATTTCTTCTTCAATCATTTGCATATATAAATTAATACCAACAGAATCAACAAAACCGGCTTGTTCACTACCTAAAATATCACCAGCACCCCGAATAGCTAAATCACGCATGGCAATACGATAACCACTTCCTAGTTCGGTAAATTCTTTGATGGCTTCTAAACGTTTAATGGCTGTTTCATTTAAAATTTTACTCTTATCATATAAAAGATAAGCATAAGCGATTTTGTTTGATCTACCAACTCTTCCACGTATTTGGTATAATTGAGAAAGACCAAAGTGATCAGCATTGTAAATAATTAAAGTGTTAGCATTGGGTATGTCTATACCTGTTTCAATAATAGTAGTACATACTAGAATATCATATTTATAATCAATAAAATCTTGCATAATATTTTCTAATTCTTGTTTAGTCATGCGACCATGAGCTGATATAATTCTTGCTTCAGGAACTAATAAATTTAATTTATTAATTAGACTGCTTAATCCTTCGATATTATTATAAAGAATAAATATTTGCCCATTACGAGATAATTCTTTATAAATAGCATCTTTAACAATTAAGTCTTGGTTTTCTAAGACATAAGTTTGAATAGGGTATCTATTTACAGGAGGAGTATCAATAACAGATAAATCTCGAAGTCCTGACATAGCCATTTTTAGTGTTCTTGGAATAGGTGTTGCAGATAAAGTCAAAACATTAATATCATTTTTTAATTCTTTAATTTTTTCTTTATGAGTTACACCAAAACGTTGTTCTTCATCGACGATTAAGAGACCTAATTTCTTAAATTTTATATCATTGCTTAAAAGACGGTGTGTTCCAAAAATAATATCAATTTTACCTTCACTTAAATCTTTAATTATTTGTTTAGTTTCTTTTGGAGTAGTAAAACGATTTAATAAAGCAATATTTAAAGGGTAATCTTTAAATCTATTTAAAGCAGAATTATATTGTTGACGAGATAAAATAGTAGTTGGACATAAATATAAAACTTGCTTATTATTTAAAACTGTTTTAAATATAGCTCGGAAAGCAACTTCAGTTTTACCAAAACCAACATCACCACATAATAAGCGATCCATAGGAATAGAACTTTTTAAATCTTGATCAATTTCCTTGATAGCTTTTTCTTGATCTCTAGTGGGAGAATATTCAAAAGAATTGGCGAATTCTGTTTCCATAACATAAGATTCATAAGCCTCACTTTTTATAGCACGTCTTGCGGCATATAGTTTTAATAATTCTTCTGATATGTCTTTAATGCGTTTTTCTACACTGCGTTTAGTTTTAGCCCATGATGTAGAATTAAGTTTATTAATTTTGGGTTTTAATCCGTCTTTACTAGCATATTTTAGAATAGTATTTATTTTTTCAACTGGAACATATACTTTATCATTGTCTTCGTAAAGAATTTCTAAATAATCTTTTTCTAAGCCATTTTTGGTTAAAGTTTTTATGCCATTATAAATACCAATACCATGCGCCATGTGAACTACATAATCTCCAGTATTTAGGGCATTTAAATCTTTAATTTTACGACCTATTTTATAAGAATTTTTATATTTTATTTCTGTTTTAGAAATATTTTCTATATCATATTCGGTAATTACTACAAAATGTTCAAAGATAAATCCTTTAGTTAAAGGAATATCTATAATAGAAAAGGGGACTTCTATTTCTGATTTAATTATTTTTATTTGATTAGGTTTAGTTAAACAGAAAAAAATTTCATAACCTTTAGAAAACCATACTTTAGTTGCTTCTTTAAGGCGGGCAAAATCAGAATTAAAGTTAGTTAAATCTTTACTAGTAAAATGAAGAGCTTTTGTAGCTGTTGTTTTATTATCTAACATATGAAGATAAATATTATATTCAGGATTTATTTCATTTAAGTCAAACATAAATTTAGTATCTTGGGGTAAATTTTGAGATATTTTATATTCAAACATTTCCTGAACTAATTTTTCATAACTAGCTAAAATACGAGATTTATCTACTGTTAGTACAATGGCATTATGGCAATAATCATATAAACTTGATTTATGATCAGTTTTAATTTCTCCATTAGAAATAAGATTAACAGATTCTATTTCTTTTATGGATATTTGAGTTGTTTCATCAAAAATTCTAATTGATTCAATGGTATTGCCAAAAAATTCAATTCTTATGGGATGATCACTTAAAGTTACAAATATATCAATTACAAATCCTCTTATGGCATATTCTCCAGTAGTTGTTACAATAGTTTCTCGTTTATAATCTAATTCATTTAAAATTTCAATTAATTTATCTCGATTAATATTTAAGCCTTTTTCAAGTTTTATATTAAGTTTATTTTGGACTTTAGCATTTGGTAAATATTTTAAATAACCCATTAAATTAGTTACAATTATTCC
>CANPYU010000143.1 GCA_947588665.1 uncultured Bacilli bacterium
GTGGACTTAAAAGTGCGATAATTAATTTGGTGCATAATGCATCACAACGAGGGGAAGAAATAAGAAAAGCCGATTTAGCGAAGTCTTTTCAGGTTGTAGCAGTTGATGAGTTAGTGAGAAAAGTAGAAAAAGCATTTAAAGAAACAAATATTAAAAGACTAGTTGTAGCAGGGGGAGTATCGGCGAATAAATATTTAAAAGAAGAAATGCAAAAGTTGTGTGATAAGTATCAGGCTAAATTATTAATTCCTAAACTTTTATATTGTACGGATAATGCGGCGATGATTGGGGCGGCGGCGTATCCTTTATATTTAAAAAAAGAGTTTAGTGATTATAGCTTAAATGCTTCAAGTGAAGGAGATATATTGTAGATCTCTTTTTATTTTGCGGTTGTGGCCGCAAAAATGCAAAAAATAATTAATATTGCGGTTATAACCGCAAAAGTATTTGACTTTTGGATTTTGTAAGAGAAGAATATTTAAATAAATTAATTGAATATAAAGATGTAAATTTAATTAAAGTTATTACAGGAGTTAGAAGATGTGGAAAATCAACTTTATTATTACAATTTAGAGATTATCTTAAGAGTATAAATATAAATGATGAGGATATTATTTATATTAACTTTGAAAGTTCATTATATTATGATATTAAAGATTATAAAGATTTATTTAATTATGTTAAAGAAAAAGCAGGTAATAGAAAAGTTTATATTTTATTAGATGAAGTACAAAATGTTTTAATGTGGGAGAAAGCAGTTAATTCTATGTTGGTTGATTTAAATGCTCAAATATATATTACAGGTTCAAATGCTTATTTACTTTCTAGTGAACTTACTACTTTACTTGCAGGGAGAGTTTTAACATTAAATATTTATCCTTTTTCTGAAGATGAGACATTAGATGATAAATTTAATAAATATTTACAATATGGGGGAATGCCTAATATTGTTAATATGAATAATAATGAAGATTTAATAACTTCTTATTTAAATGATATAAAAGATGTTGTTTTAAAGAAGGATGTTATTGCAAGAAATAATATAAAAAATATTGTGGTTTTAGATAATTTAATGACTTATATGGCTTCCGTTATAGGAACTTTTACTAATCCTTTAAATATAGCTAAATATTTAGAAAATACAAGAAATGAAACGATTGATAATTATTTAAAAATGTTAGAAAATGCTTATATTATTTATAAATGTCCAAGATATGAAGTTAATGGCAAACAACTCTTAAAAACTCAGGGTAAATATTATATGATAGATATGGGGATTAGAAATGTTCTTTCGGGTTATAATAATTTTGATAGTGGGTCAGTGATTGAAAATGTTGTTTATTTAGAACTTAAAAGAAGAGGATATCAAGTATATGTGGGAATATATAAGAATCTGGAGATAGATTTTGTAGCAATTAAAAATGGAGATATAAATTATTTTCAAGTAGAAAGAAATTTAAGTGATGATGCTGTAATAGAAAGAGAGACAAGTAGTTTACTTTCAGTAAATGATAGTTATGATAAATATATTATTACTTTAGATAAAGTTAAGAATAAAAATATTAAGGGAATTAAAATAGTTAATATTATGGAGATTTTTTATTAAATTAGTTTCACATAAATATGTGAAATGAATGCGCCTGGTTTCACATAAATATGTGAAATTGTGTTGATTATACTTTAAAAATATGTTATTATGTTATTGGTGAAGCTTATGAAAAGAGATTTTTATTTAAAATTAGAAGAATGGAAGAATAATAATATTTTAACGCCTTTGATGGTGGTTGGAGCAAGACAAGTAGGTAAAACTTATATTATAGATAAGTTTTGTAAAGATAATTTTAATGATTATATTTATATAAATTTAATGGATAATCCGAGAATAATTAAAATATTTGAACAGGATGATAATATAGAAAATAAAATTTTAGAATTAAAGTTAGAACTTAAAAGAGATATAAAAGAAGATACAGTTATATTTATAGATGAAGTGCAAGAATCAGAAGATATAATTTCTTCTTTAAAATATTTTTGTGAAAGTGATTTTCCTTATAAAATTATTGTTGCAGGTTCTTTACTTGGAGTTAAATTAAAAAGATTTAAAAAGTCTTTTCCAGTTGGAAAAGTATTAATTGAATATATGTATCCGATGAGTTTTAAAGAGTACTTAATAGCTATAGGAGATGAACAATATATACCTATTATTAAAGATTGTTATAAACAAAATAAACCAATGAAAGATTTTTTACATACAGAATTAATTAAAGAATATCAGACTTTTTTGTGTTTGGGTGGTATGCCTCAGATGGTTTTAGAGTATGTAAATAATAAAGATAGATTTCTTTTTGAGCCTAATATAATTTTAAAAAGTATAATAGATTCTTATATAAGTGATATGGGCAAATATACAAGTAATATATATGAGACTAATAAAATAGAGAGAATATATAGAAATATTCCTAGTCAACTAGCAAAAGAAAATAAAAAATATCAATTTAGTAAAATAGAGAAAAATGCAAGATTTAGAGATTATGAAACAGCATTTGAATGGCTTCTTGCAAGTAGACTTATTATACCTTGTTATTTAGTTAATAGATTTGAAACACCTTTAAAAGCTTTTATAAATGATACAGATTTTAAAATATATTTAAGTGATGTAGGTTTGTTAGTGGAACTTTTAAATATTCCTTTGATAAATATATTAAAAGATGAAGATTTTATGTTTAAAGGAGCTATGGTGGAAAATTATGTGGCAACAGAGCTTGTAAAAAATAATATAGATTTATTTTATTATAATAAACCACAAGTTATGGATATAGATTTTTTAATTGATGTAAGTGAGGGAGTAATTCCAATTGAGGTTAAAGCTAATGATAATGTTAAATCTAATAGTTTAAATAAATTTATGGAAAAAGAAAAATGTAAATTGGGTATTAGAATATCATCTAAGAATTTTGGTTTAGAAAATAAAATTAAGTCTATTCCTTTATATGCAGTGTTTTGTATTGAAAAATAAAGATTTATTTTAGGGAGGCTGCTGAAAAAGTAGACAAAGATTACTGTAAAGAAAGACAGTAGTCTTTTATTTTGGTATAATAGTAATATAAG
>CANPYU010000144.1 GCA_947588665.1 uncultured Bacilli bacterium
TCAATTTAATTGCTTTCCTATTCTTAATCATAACTTTAATACTTGGTATACCACCTTTTGTTGAATATTTTCAAACCGGTTTAGTTTTAAAATTCCCAAGTTTAATTGTAGCAAGTATTTCTCTTGTCATAAGTATTCTTCTATGTATTGCTGGCATTATTTTAGAAGTTATTGCTAAAAAACATAAGCAATTATATGAATTATATTTACAAACTATAAAGAAAAAATAATTATAATAAAAGTAACACGTAAAATTGTGTTACTTTTATTTATATCTAATATTTAATATCTTTTAATAATGTATCTATTTCTGTTTGATAGTCTTTAGTAGTAGCAATAAAAATTAATGTATTTTTTACTCTTGATATAATAATATATTCATTATCAGAAACTGCTACTGTTTTAGTAAATACAGCATTACTTGTTTCTTTATTTTTAGAATCAGTTGTTATATAAACTGAAATACTATCATAGTAATTTTTATAGGCATTTTTAGCTTCTTTTTCATTTTTAAATTCATAATATTCAATTTTATATGGAATATCGTCTTTAGTAGCAACTAAATAAGTATCCGCTTCATATTTTGCTTCTTCCTTATCACTTATTGTATACCCTAAAGCACCGAAATGTTCTTTAAAATCTTTTGGCTCTAATAAATTATAAAACCCACAACCAACTGTAATAACACATACAATTACTATTAATAATATACCTAATACAATACTTTTATTCTTTTTCATCTTTTCCTCCTAAATGTTTAAGATTAAACAAAGTCATAATTTCTTCAAATTCATCTTTTGAATCTAATTTTGTTACATATTCTTTTTCATCTTTTTTAATTACTTTTCTTAAAACAATATCATTTTTATTATCTTCATTAACTAAAAATAAATACTTATTATTTTCATTAACTATTGTATCAATTATTAAATAATTTTGATTATTTTCTAGAGTAATAACATCTAAATCTATCATTATCTTCCTCTACTTTCAGCTTCTTTAGTTTGTTCTGTTACTAAATATTCAATGTTTTCATTATTATCACGATAAAAATTTTGACCTAACTCTTGATATTTATTCATCATATCTAATAAAATTACTTTTGAAGGTTTACTTAATTCTTCAAATTTTTGTACATTTTGATATTCTATAACAACACTCATATATTTTTGATACTCTGAATCTAAATATTTAACTTTATCATTTGCTACTAACATATCCAATACATAATTTAAAAATGATTTATTAATTTTATTACTATAAATTACATTAAAAGCCTCATCATTAGTAAAATAATTTTTCAAAGTATCCCAAGTAGTATTAAAATTATCTAATCTATCTTGATTTATATGATAATAAGTATCATAAACTGTAATATCAAATAGTGAAGGATCTTTTATACATATGGAGATAATATCATCAGCAAGGGCTACAAAACGTGGAATTGTATTCCCTTCTCTATCTTGAGGATTAATAGCACTTTGAATTACAATATTTCTTTTATTTAGATAATCGTCACTGCCAACTTCACTAGCTAAAAGTCCTAAATTAATTGTAGTTTCTTCTTTTATTCTCTCATCATTATATTCATTATATTTTACCCCTAAAATCATTACTGTAGCAGCTAAACCCGCTATTAAAATTGCTAATCTTTTTATTTCTTCTTTTTTAGTTTTTCGTTTAAAAGTTTTAAGTGGTATTTCTAAATCTTTTTCTTCTTCTTTTCTAACACTATTGAGCTCAATAATTTTTGTATGTAATCTTTTGGCTAAATCATCATCAGCTTTACCTTGTAATATATCTTCTTTAAAATATTTTTTTTCTAAAATCAAATATTTAGCCACTTCGATAGCTACATCCGAAGTTATATCTTTATATTTAGTTAAAATATACTCCGCTATTTGCCGTATATCACTATTTAAATTGATTTTGGGAAATAAATCTTCCATTCCTGTTTCTAATTCTGCCAAATTTAATCACCACCTATTGTCTATTATTAATATACTATGTTAACTAAATCAAAACAATATTTATAAAATTCAATTGACACTTTTTTACTCCATATCAAATTTTTTGGCTACTAATTTACTTATAATATAAGCAATTCCTAACATTATTAATACTACAATTACAATTTTAGGATTTTTTAAACTTTCTATTAAACTTGTCCCAATAAAACCCCAGAAAAATACTAGTGATACTTTACCAATTAATATGGCTATTGCAAATTTTTTAAATTTCATTTCCGATAAAGATGCAGCTATATTTATTAAAAAGGCCGGTGTAAAAGGTATAGCAATTAAAAGGGCTAAATTAGATAAGGACATTTTATCAATTTTTTGCATTAATTTATCAAACTGATTTATTTTTCTAACTTTCTTTTTAAAAATATTCTTTAATACTGTCCGACATAAGTAAAACATAAAAAAGCAGCCTAAACAGGTTAAGATATAAGAAATTATAAAACCAAAAAAATAACCATAGGCAATAAAAATAATTGTTATGAAAACAAATAATGGTAAAACAGGTATCAAGGATTCAACAAAAATTAATAAACATGCCAAAAGAGGCCCCCATATTGTTGAACTTGTTACTATATCCATAATTACATTATATATATTATTTAATACTTCCATCATAACTACCACATAATTATTATAATATAATTATGCGTAATTTTCACGAATTTATAACATATGTTACATCATAACCGTAAAATGATAATATTCTTACTGCTTGTTTACTTTTATGACCTTTATCACATATTAAATAGTATTTTTTATTTTTATCTAAAATTGTTTTATGATTCATAAGTAATTTATCATAATAAATATTTATACTGTAAGGATTATGTTTTTCTTTATAACTTATAGGATCTTTTACATCAATTAAAATACCCATATTAGGATTAAATTCACTTTCCTTAATACTTTTCATTACATTCACCATTATAATTTATGTAAATAAAAAAATTAGAAATAATAAAAAAGTAATGAATTTAAATTTATTTTAAAAAAAGAATGGTTTTTCCATTCTTAAAATGGTTCTTAAACATTAAGGAGTGATGAATAAAAACATCACTCCTTTTTGATGTAT
>CANPYU010000145.1 GCA_947588665.1 uncultured Bacilli bacterium
GAAATTAATAATATATCTATTATTAATCAAAAATACCATTTTAAAAAGCTTTTTTAAAGCTTTTTTTCATGTTATAATATTAATATAGGTGGTAAAATGAAAACTTTAACAATAAAAGAACCTTGGGCTAGTTTAATAATAAATGGTTATAAAAAATATGAATTTCGTTCTTGGAAAACTTCCTATCGGGGTAAAATACTTATTCATTCGAGTATTAATTCTGATAAATGTGCTTTATCTAACTTTAAAAAATTAAATTTAACATACACGAATGGCCATATTATTGGTGAAGCAACCATTAAAGACTGTCTACCTATAACTAAAGAACTAAATAATAAATTAATAAAAGAAAATAAATTAGTTTATGGTAATAACAAAAGAAATGGCTATGCTTGGGAATTAACTAATATCAAAAAGTATTCAAAAAAAATTTCGGCTAAAGGTCATTTAAGTTTATGGGATTATTATACTCCTAAAGAAATCATGAATATAATGGAGAATATTAACTATGGTTATTTAGATAAATTTAAAAAAATTCATTTCGAAATTGATGATAATTTTTCTACTAATTATATTTTAGCTTCTAAAAAAGACGTTTTAACTTATAAAGTAGGTGTTTGTTGGGACCAAGTTGAACTGGAAAGAGATTTATTTAAAGGTCATAATATTAAAACTTATTTTATTGTTTATTATGATTTAGACGAGTGTCCCACTCATACATTTTTAACTTATAAAGAAAATAATAAATATTATTGGTTTGAACACGCATGGGCTTTATATCAAGGCATTCATGAATATAACACTCTTAAAGAATTATTATTAGATGTCAAAAAGAAATTTATCAAAACTGAATTACATAATAATTTTGAACCATCTAATTTAAAAATAATTCCTTATAAAAAGCCTAAATCAGGCTTAACTGTAAATGAGTTTTATGCCCATTGTGAAAAGTATAAACCAATTATTTTGGAGGATTTAAAATGAATAAAAAAGGATTTACATTAATTGAACTATTATGTGTTATTGCGCTTCTTGCCCTAATTACCACGATTGCCAGTGCAAGTATTATGAGTTTATCTAAAAAAAGTAAAGAAAATCTCTACTGTGCTAAAATATCTTTAATTAAAACCTCAGCCGAAGACTATTCCATCAAACTCGAAAAAGAATTAAATGAAAGTCTTAATCTATATCAAGGCCATAAAAGTCTTACTATAAAAGTAAATGATTTAGTTACATCCGGTAAATTAAAACCCGACAAAGATAATATTGTCTTAAATCCCCTAGATAATACTAGTATGAATGATATGGATATTATTATTTATTTAGAAAATAATCAAATTAATTCTTATATTGCCACCAATAATGTTTGTTAAATTAATAAATATGTGTTAAAATAAAGAACCAAAAGGAGGGACTATAATGAAATGTGTTTGTTTAATAGGTAAACCAAATGTTGGCAAATCTACCATTTTTAATAAATTAATTAAAGAAAAAAAGTCTATTATTTTAGATGAAGCTGGAATTACTAGAGATCGTATTTATGGTAAAGTAACTTATAAAAATAAAACTTTTTCTCTAATTGATACTGGTGGAATAACAAGTGATATAGGTGAATTTAATAAAGAAATTAAAATTCAAGCCGAACTAGGCGCCGAACAAGCTGATTTAATATTATTTGTTGTTGATGGTAAAAATGGCTTAGACTCAAGTGATTATTATATTCGTGATATGCTTTTAAAAACTGGTAAAGAAGTAATTGTCGTTGTAAATAAAATTGATAATGATAAGCGAAAAGAAAATATTTATGAATTTTATGAATTAGGTTTTTCTACTATTTTAAGTGTATCTGGGGAACATAATTTAGGATTCACTAATCTTTTAGAAACGATAACTAAAGATTTTAAAGAAGATACAAGTGAATTATCTTCAATTCCTAAATTTTGTATTATTGGTCGCCCTAATGTAGGTAAAAGTAGCTTAATGAACGCGCTTTTAAATGAAGAAAGAACCATTGTCTCTAATATTGCCGGGACAACTAGAGACTCCATAGATACTATATTTACTTATGATAAAAAAGAATATATTGTAATTGATACTGCCGGGATGCGCAAAAAAGGCAAAATATATGAAGATATAGAAAAATATAGTTATCTTCGTAGTCTTAGAGCCATCGAAGAATCAGATGTTTGCTGTGTTGTTGTTAATGCCGAAGAAGGTATAATTGAGCATGATAAACATATCATGGGTTATGCACTTGAAGCAGGAAAAGGGGTAGTTTTAGTAGTTAATAAATGGGATAAAATAGATAACCCTAATGAAAATATTAAAAAATGGCAACAAAAAATTGCTAATGAATTTCAATTTACCCCTTATATAAAAGTAGTTTTCTTATCTGCTCTAAAAAAGAAAAGAATTCATACTCTTATGCCCGCGATTATTGAAGCTTATGAAAATAATTCTAAGAGTATTCCTACTAGTCTTTTAAACAATGTTATCACCGAAGCTACAAGCCTGAATGCTCCTCCATCATTTAAAGGAAAACGCTTGAAAATATATTTTGTAAGTGAAACAGGCCTAAAACCACCTAAATTTACTTTTCAAGTTAATGACAAAAAACTAATTCACTTTAGTTATGAAAGATATCTTGAAAATAAAATAAGAGAAAATTTTGATTTAACCGGAACTCCTATAATATTACAATTTAAAACTAAAAATGAGCCTTAAAAAAGTGATGCCACCATCACTTTTATTTATACTTTTAACTTTTCTCTTTCATCTATTCTTTTCTTGGTAATAATATGTTCTTCATTATAATTAACTAAATCTTTAGAAGAAATATTAAGTAATAAAGCTAATTCATCAATTCTTTCAATACTAATATTTTCTTCTCCTCTCTCAACACTAGCCATATATTTATAAGATAAGCCTAGTTGAGTATAAAATTTTTCTTGACTCATACCCATTTTATATCGGTAATATTTTAAGTTCATCCCAATAATTTCTTTTAAATTCATTTATCCTTCTCCTCACACTTAATATTATTGATAATTTCATCTAAAGTCTACCCAGTA
>CANPYU010000146.1 GCA_947588665.1 uncultured Bacilli bacterium
CAATTATCGGTTTAGGCTTAACTTTAATATCTGTTTTATTTTTATCAATTATAAAATTAAAAACTAAATCTAGAAGTATATCTAATATTATTATTAACATAAGCCTTATAATAACTATGTTATTAATATACAATAATTCATATCTACATTATAATTTAAGTTATCAAGAAAATAATTATCAAAATAATAATTTATTAGAAGAAAAAAATCCTGATGAAGTAGATGAATTAATTAGTAATAATAATTATATCAACTTTCCTACAAATACCTATAATACAAAATATTCTGATAATAAATTCATAAATTTAATATTTAGCAGCCGTAATGTCTACATGCGTGATAATCTTTCTAAATATCAAAATGCTATTTGGTCAAAAAAAATATATGGCCTAACATTAGGAAAAACTCCCAACAATTATGGAAGAACTAATATGTCAGAATTAGATATCTTCGATATATTTATTTATTATGGCTTTATTGGTGTCCTAGTTTTATCGCTATATTTATTTATCTTAGCTATCTTAACTATTTTTAATTTTTGCAAAAAACCATTTAACAACTGTGAAAATGTAGAACTATGCGCAAATTGTTTAAGCTTTGCAATTGGCCTTGCTCTTTCTATCACTGCCGGTCACACGATTAGTGCCCCAGCAGTAAGCACCATTTTATCATTATCTTTAATTTATATTATTAATGAATTACATTTAGTGAAAGTTCCCAAAAAAATTAATATGAAACCGATATTATTAACTTTATCTCTTTGTCTGATCACTTCATTAATTATAATCATCACTAATAATAATAAAGAATATTATTTAAAAATAATTCTTAAAGATAACTCTCTTACCTTTAACAAGGATATAATTAAATTAAATGAAGAGCAAATAAATTACAATGATATTGAAGATAAAATGACATATTATATTCCTAAACAATATAAAAATTTACAAATAATCCATGTTTTAAGAACAATAAAAGATATTGCTACAATTAATTATTTTACAGTTATTAACAATGACAATATTGATGCTAATATAAATGTTTTAGTCGATGAAGAATATGAAAATACTGAAAAATATTCTAATAGTTTATATGTAAAAGGTGAAAAAAACATTCAAATTGCTAATACTTATCATTATATATTAAATAAAAATGATATAAATAGTTTTAATAAATATTCTGTAAAATTTCTTTTAAATGAAAGTACTGATTATCTTGTAGAAAATGATATTATTACGAAAAGTATTAAAATTAAAGCTTATTCATCCGCGGACACTTACATAATTTCTTCAAAAAATCGTCTCATTAACAAAAATGAAAATCTAAATTGGCAATCATTTAATGGTACCTACCAAAATATTGATAACAATATTTATGCAAGAATAATAGATAATATTAATTTAGATTATACATCATCTATTTATAATGATATTTTAAAAAATAGTTATTTAATGAATCTTTATAAATACTCTAACTATCGCGATAATATATGGTATCAAGATTGGGAGCTTACATCTATTCACAATAATTTATATCGTGACCCTACATTAAATTATAATATTGCCCATACTCTAAATAACTTAAATATAAATAATAATATTATTTCTAGCATATCCAATTTAACGAAAAAATATTATGACGAAAATAATTATATTAAAACTAATGAAGGCATTATTTTTAATGAAATATTTGCTCCAACTTTTAAAAATCAAGTTATGTTATTAAATATTTTAATTGAATATAACCAAACCGTTAAAGACAAAGAAATAAATACCATTATAAATTCTTTGCTAAAGGAATTAGAAAACGTTTCATGGCATACTAAAAATACTATTCATGAATCTTATGAAGATGATAAATATCAAGGTAAGTTAAATAATAAAGATATTATGAATGATTTAAACATATTAAAAGATAATTTAAAAAAGATAAATAAAGATACTACTAAAATAGAAGAATATATAAAAATATTAGAAAAAAATTAAGAGGTAAAAAATGCAAAAAGAAAAAATATTAGGGATAGATGTATCGGTAACTACATATGAAAATTTAAAAAAGAATATTAAAAAGGATATAGAAAATAATCACAAATCATTTATTGTTGCGATTAATCCCGAAAAAATCTTAAAATCTCGTGATGATAAAAAACTAAAAGAATTATTAAATAATGCTACCTATCAAATCCCGGATGGTATAGGTGTAGTGTATGCATCAAAACTTCAAAAAGGCCAAATAAAATCTCGAATTACTGGCATAGACTGCATGGATATGTTATGTTCTTTAGCAAATGAAGAAAAATACAAAATATTTATGTATGGAGCAAAAGAAGAAGTAATAAAAAAAGCTAAAGAAAATCTAGAAGAAAAATATCCTCAAATAAATATTGTGGGCACTATTAATGGCTATGAAAAAGATGATGAAAAAATAATTAATATCATTAACAAAAGTAAAGCCGATATTATTTTTGTAGCCTTAGGCTCTCCTAAACAAGAAAATTGGATAACTACTCATATGGATAAACTATGTGTTAAAATATATCAAGGTGTAGGAGGTTCCTTTGATGTTATAAGTGGTAATATTAAAAGAGCTCCTAAATGGATGCAAAATATTGGGCTTGAATGGTTATACCGTCTATTAAAAGAGCCCAAAAGAATATTTCGTCAATTAAAGTTAGTAAAATTTTTAATGTTAATAATCTTTTCTAAAAAAGAAAAAGAAAAATAAGTAAAGATTGCAATAATAAAAATAATAATATATAATTAAACTAAAGGAGTGAGATTATGAAAATAAATGTTGTAGGCTTAGGTTATATAGGGTTACCTACCGCGCTTACTATGGCTAATGCTGGTTATGAAGTTATAGGAACAGACTATAATAAAGACTTAGTAGACACCTTAAATGCTGGCCAAATAACTTTTAAAGAAGAAGGATTAGAAGAATTTTTTACCGATGTTATAAAAACTAAAAACATTAAATTTACAACTGAATATCAAGATGTTGATTACTATATTATTTCAGTTCCTACCCCATATGATAAATTCTATAAAAAAGTTG
>CANPYU010000147.1 GCA_947588665.1 uncultured Bacilli bacterium
GATGTGCTTTTCTAAGGTCTAATGGCATTGTAAGGTCATCATATAAATCATCTAGAGTATTATTTGAAAATTTTTCCCTAGCATTTAATATTGTCTGTGCAGTCCTCTCTATTTTTTCTTTTTGTTCTTTAGTAGGATTTGGCCATGGAAAATTGTTATACACGATTTTAGCAGAATACCTATAATCCGATTTTAATCTTCCAGCTATTGCCCTCATCCAAGACATATGTACATTGGAAGTTAAAATTCCAAAATCATATAAAGTGGCACTAGGCACGACTAAATTTGCATTAGTTGAAATATCATCTTTTGACATAAATCCAATTGGAATATACCTTCTTTTTTCAGAAGAAGTACTAGGGACTAATAAATAATTAGTATTAGGCTGACGTATCTCACCAAACAAATACGGAGTATTAGCTAGTTTTTTTGTTGCTTCTCTATTACTTGAACTTCTTAAAAGTTTTACGTTTTTAATTGCATCCATTATTATTGGAACATTTCTATAAACAGTGGGTGAAATATCTTTAAGCCATAAGCAATATCTTATTTTTTTATTTATAAATTCTTGAGCACCATATATACGTTTAAAACATTCAGCAACATTAGGATATTTTGCAATAATTTTATTATAATCATCTATAGAATAGTTACTCAAATATCCTCCATCATTAGGCATACTTCCAAAATCCATCTTTGGAGTGTTATCATTTAATGGATTATTTCTACTTGCGACAAAAATATTTGAAGTATTTAATAAATATGCATTTATATTGCTTGCTTTTGTTATCTTCCCATTTTCATATATATATTTATCTTTTTTTGCTATATAACTAAAACCAATAATTACACAATGAACATGAGCTTTTAAAGTAGCTTCAGAATCCCACCTAAAAGTTTTATGACAAAAATTAATATTAATACCTTCTTCAAATAATGGTTTCCATAAAATAAATGGTTGTTCTCCTTGCGTTATAGAATTAGTTGATACTAAAGCAGCACATATTGAAGTATTTTTCATATATAAACTTGCAACCTTATACCAACATGACACATAGTCAAGATTTCCATAATTTTTTGTTTGTGAAAATATTATGTCCATATCTTCTTTTTGAGAATTTGACATTAATCTTGCTCCAATAAAAGGAGGATTTCCCATGATATAATTACATTCAGTATTAGAAACAACATCATTCCAATCTATTTTTAAAGCATTACCCTCATAAATGTTTTTATATGTTTTAAGAGGCAAATATTTTATATTTTTTGATAATAATTTTGAAGTTTCGTCTAACATTTGAGCTTCGGCTATCCATAGTGCAGTAGTAGCTACTTTAACAGCAAAATCATTTATTTCAATTCCATACAATTGATTTATATGAACTTTTACAATGTCGCCAATATCTAATCGCATTTCCCCATCCTGCATTATTGATATAGCTTCATTTTCAAGTCTTCTTAAAGACAAAAAAGTTTCAGTCAAGAAATTACCCGAACCACAGGCAGGATCTAAAAATTTTAATGAACCTAAATGCTCTTGAAATTTTTCTAAGGCATCATTTCTTGTTTTTTCATTTTTATAAGCTAATGCTTTATTTAGTTCTTCTCTTAAATCATCCAAAAATAACGGGTCTATTACTTTGTGAATATTTTCAATAGATGTATAATGCATACCTCCAGCCCTTCTTGTTTCTGGATTCAATGTTGATTCAAATACTGCTCCAAAAATAGTAGGCGATATTTCAGACCAATCAAAATCATCTGATGCTTTAGCAAGAAGTGTTTCTTTTATTTCTTCTGTAAAAGTTGGAATTTCAATATTTTCGTTTGAAAACAATCCCCCATTAACATAAGGAAATTGATTTAAATCATCTTCTAAATATTGATCTCTTTCATCAATTGGAGTATCCAGTATTTTAAATAATTTAATTAAATTTTCTCTCATTAGATTTAAATCATCATATTTATTTAGATAGTCATGAAAAATATTTTTTCTTCCAAATAATCCAGCATCTTCAGCATATAAACAAAATACTAATCTAACACATAATTCATTTAAATCTTTCTGCGATTGTTCATTATTTATGTCTTTATATTGTTTTAAAAAAGCATCATAAAGTTTACCAACTAATTCTCCTGCTTTAAAAGAAAGCTCTTCTTCTTTTTTTATATGTTCATTTTTAGTATCTACTAGAAATGATAAACGATAATATTCTTTAGGTAAATTTTTTAACAATATTTCCTCTGGTTCACCATTAGGATTATCCATATCATATACTAAAAACGATTTAAAATTACAAGTAACAACCCATTTAGGATGCTTAGATACAGGAAGATCAATAATATACTTTCTTGCTTGCTGAAAAGGTGTAAGTAAACTACCATCTGATTGTTTTATTGATTTTCTTAAGTCTTTATCAATGCTTTTTTGTTCAATTAATACTTTAGTACTTGGAATATATCCATCAATAAAACCAGTAGCTTTATCAATATGGACTTGATCCTCAAATTCAATAAATTCATTGATATTTTTAACATCAAAAACATTTTCTAACAATGTAATCCAGTATTTTTGAGCTTCACCTTTTTCATAACCTTTATCTTTCCAAAATGTGGCGAACTCTTTAGCTTTTTTCTTTCGATCTAAATCATTCATTATTTTCACTTCCTAATCTACATTTAATTTTTAATTTTCTTTATCATAATCCTGTGTTATTTTTCTATCTTTCAATGTAACTTCTATTTTTGAAAGTATAGTTGCAGGATCTAAATCTTTATGATCCGAAGTTAATTGTAGTTTTTCTGGTTTTATAAAAAATTGCGATTTTGATGCTCCCTTTTTTCCAACATATAAAATTATAATTGTATCCCCCTCTTTATCAGTTTTTATATCGGCTGATGCCCAATAGTCAGGTGGCATCTTATCAATTTTTTGTTTTATTTCAGGTACATACCAATCATCAACTCTTATAAGCGTTGCACCTTTTAATTTTTCCGTATTTAATAATCTCAAACATTTATTAACTAAATCATT
>CANPYU010000148.1 GCA_947588665.1 uncultured Bacilli bacterium
CTGCGACTATAACTGTTAAATCCCCTACTGGTGATATTAAAGCCGAATGCTTAATCACTGTGGTTAAAGTTAAAATTACTGGCATCACCATTAAAGGACCCAACACTTTAACTGTTGGCACCACGAGTAAATTAACTGTTGATGTAAGTCCTAAAAATGCTAAATTAGATACTATTACCTGGACTAGCAGTAATAATAATGTTGTAACAGTCGATTCTAAAGGAAATATTAAAGGCATAAATGTGGGAAATGCCACCATTACTGCAACTAGTGCCTCTGGATGTAAAGGAACCTATAAAGTATCTGTTGTCACATCAACTACTCCTAAACCTGAGTCAAATTCTTCTAACACCAATGATACTCCAAAACCTGACTCATCAACTCCAAGCAACCCAGAACCACCTGATGTTCCACCGACACCTGAGGTAACAGAATCCCAAGACCCTGAAACAGATACAAAAGACGATAATAACAATGAACAATCATCTGAACCAGAAGAACCATCAACTCCTAAAGATAATGAAGAAACAACTCCAAATGAGGAAAACTCTGATACCCCACAAGAACCAACTGAATCTAAAGAAGAAATAGAGAACTAAAAAATAGCTATATTTGGTATAGCTTTTTAAATGTTAAAAAGTATTGACAACTGTATATAACTGTTATATAATAACTATAACAGTTAGGTGATTAAGATGAAAATAGTCATAAGTAACAATGGGGAACCATTTTATGAACAAGTAAAAAATGCCTTAATTGAAGCCATCATTAAAGGAGATTTAAAAGAAGGCGAAATACTGCCCTCCATAAGAAATCTCGCTAAAGATTTAAGAATAAGTGTTTTAACTATCAAAAAAGCCTACGATGAATTAGAAAATTTAGGTTATATTATAACTAGACAAGGAAAGGGGAGTTTTGTTTCTTCTAAAAATACGGAATTAATAAAAGAAAAAAAACTACAAGAATTAGAAAAATATATAGAAAAAATAATCGAAATATCCCATCTTTATAATATTAGTGCCGAAGAAATAATAAATTTATTTAAATATTTATATAGGAGTGAAAATAATGAATAAAGCAATAGAAGTGAAAAATTTAGTTAAAAAATACCATAAATTTACTTTAAATATTCCTACATTTACCATAAACGAGGGAACAATCGTAGGTTTAATCGGTGAAAATGGGGCCGGCAAAACAACATTTATTAAATGTTTATTAAATATTATCACTAATTATGAAGGAAAAATTAAAATATTAGAAAAAGAAAGAAAAGAAGAATATTTAGCCAAAGAAAATATCGGCGTAGTATTAGATGATATGTTTTATCCTGATATCTTAAAAGCAAAAGATATTGCTATTATTATGCAAGATATTTATAAAACCTGGGATAATGATTTATTCTTTAAATATTTAAAAGACTTTAATATTAATCCCAAACAACAAATAAAAAAACTATCAAAAGGTACGAAAAAAAAGTTAGAAATAGCAACCGCCTTAGCTCATAAGCCTAAATTATTAATACTAGATGAACCAACAAGTGGCCTAGACCCTGTTGTAAGAAGAGAAATATTAGATTTATTTTTAGAATTTATGCAAGAAGAAGAAAATACTATTCTTTTATCTACTCATATAACTACAGACTTAGAACATATCGCCGACCAAATAATTTTTATTAATAAAGGAAATATTATTTTAAATGAAACAAGAGATGAAATATTAGATAACTATGGTATCTTAAAATGTAGTAAAGAAGAATTTAATACAATTCCTAAAGAAGATATTATTAGTTATCAAAAGAATCGTTATGACTATCAAATATTAATTAAAGATAAAAAGAAAATGAAGAAAAAATATTCTAATTTTATAATAGATAATATAACTTTAGAAGATTTAATGGTTTTAAAAATAAGAGGAGAAAAAAATGAAAGGCTTAATTAAAAAAGATTTATTAGTAATTAAAGGAAATATTAAACATTTAATATTAATAGTATTAATATTTTGTTCTTTAAGTTTAGATGGTAATAATATGTTTTATTATATTCCTTCTTTTGTCAGTGTCATGCTTTTTATTACATCATTTAGTTATGATGAATATAGTAAATGGGATAGTTATTTAATAACTTTACCTAAAGGTCGAATAAACGCGGTAAAAGCTAAATATTTAACTAGCATCTTAATTATTTGTTGGGCTAATTTATTAACTTATATAGGTGCTCTTTTAATAGGCAAATTAACTAATTCTTTAGATATTAGCATTATCAATAATAGTTTAATAGGTAGTTTATTTGGTGCTTTATTAGTTATTGCTTTAAGCTTACCTTTAATATTTAAATATGGAGTAGAAAAGGGGAGAATATTTTTAATTGTAATAATCTTTGGCTTTAGTTTTTTAATAGGATTAATTAGCAAATTATTTGTTATACCAGAATATCTAAAAAATCTTGATAAAACATATGGTGGCTATTTAATAACAATTATTATTATTCTATTTTTAGTAATATCTTACTTTATATCTAAAAAAATCTACCAAAAAAAAGAATTTTAAAAGAAGCTTCTTTATTTCAAAGCTTCTATTTTCTTTTTTAGATCCTTTACTTTATTTAATGGTAAATTAATCATTTTAGAAATATCTTCTATACTTATATTATTTTTTAGCATATTCTCAACTATAGTGTTTATCTCTTTTTCTTTTTGTTCATTGAAGTCCTCAGTTAATTGTTCTGTTAACCTTTCTTTTTCTTCATTGAATTCTTCTGTTAACTTCTCTTTTTGTTCTTGCATCTCAGAATTATGCTGACTTCTAAGTAGTCTATCTCTTTCATTAAACTCCTCTGTTAACTTTTCTTTTTGTTCTTGCATCTCAGAATTATGTTGACTCCTAAGTAGTCTATCTCTTTCATTGAACTCTTCTGTTAACTTTTCTTTTTGCTCTTGCATTTCAGAATTATGCTGACTTCTAAGTAGTCTATCTCTTTCATTGAACTCTTCTGTTAACTTTTCTTTTTG
>CANPYU010000149.1 GCA_947588665.1 uncultured Bacilli bacterium
TGCCATATTTATTAAAACACTTTTGCCACTTCCACTACCACCTAAACCAATAACAATTTCTTTTTTATCATTTATAAGAGCGCATCCATGAAATACTATTCGTTTATATTTTGTTTCTAAAATATGCAAAATATATTTTTGAATAATGCCTTTATTTCCAAATAAAGAAAATTGTTTATTATAATTATCTTTACAAATTTGTTCAAGATTAGTGTCTATAATTAATTTATTATTTTTTATTGTTGCTTTATTTTTAAGGCTATCATTAATTATAATTTGTTCTTGTTTTTCATTATGTTCTACTTTTTTTATAAAATAATTTATATATAAATTATAAGGTTGAGCTTCCCCAAATAAATCCTTTATTTTATATTTTGAAGAATTTAAAATTATTTCAAAAATAACTCCTCCAATTAAATACTTTTCTTTATCCACTTTTAAGACCTCCTTGAAACATAGGCTATAGTATCTACTTCATCGCCTGTTAAAATATCTTTGCCAATTTCCTTGTTTAATCCAAAACCTAGGACTTCTCCACCATTTAGATATGATTCTATTTTATGAACATTTTCTTCAGAACTTTCTACATGAATTTTTGCTATTTTTCCCTGCATTACTATAGATTTTAATTCATTAATATCATTACAAATAATAATATTTTCTTTTTCTTTTAAATTTAAATTTAATTTAATTTCTTCATCATTTTGTCTTAAAATACTTTTTATTTTTTTAATAATTTGGTTAAAATTTAAATTGTTTTGTTCATAAAATAATTGTTTTTCAAAATGATATATAGTCATCTCTAATTGGGATAAATTTTCTTTTAAAATAATGGTAACTGGTATTCCCTTTAAATTATTTTTAGATTGCATAGAAGTTATTTTCTTTTTCCCTATTTTCTCTATTTTAAATCGAATATTATTATTTTTTAAAATATCTAAAAGATTTTTAACAATATTATTGCAATTTTTATCATTTGTTGTATCTAAAATACTAACTTGTATTGGTGCTAAAAAGCTATACAAACGTAAACCATTATCAGTACATGAATTTATTAAATATGAAAATAAAATATTTTCACTAATGCCAAAATGAACTGAATATGTTAATTTATTTTTATTGCATAATTGGTCCTTATATTTCAAATTTAATGCTTTAGTAAAAATATCATCATGAAAATAAGTCATTCCGGTTATAATCGTTTCTTCAAGCGGTGTTATGGAATCAATACAAATAGTTTTTTTCGATATTTTTTTATTTGTACTTATAGGTCTTATTATTTCTACACTTGGAATATGTAAAATTTCTTTAATAATTTTTTTATTCCAATTTTGAGCAAATAATAATTCTTTTTCAGCTTCTTTAGAAGTTTTAAAAACAGCATAACATTCAAGAAATGATTTTCTTTCCCCTAAATTAAAAGGAAATTTTGTATTTTTATTCTCTCTAAATACCGGGCCTAAATTGTAGATTTTTATTGGTAAATTTATATTTTGATAATGGTGCTTTAATAATTCATGAATATAAATATATGCATTAACTTCATGGCCAGCAGCAATCATTAAATCTTTATTTTCTATTTTCATATAACCAGAAGAAATTTTAGAAATTTTATCTATTTCGTTTAAAGAACTTGGCTTAACAAAATCTGATAAAATAACCTTTTCATATCCATTTTCATTTAATAAATCTATAGTTTTACTATATAAAGCATCTCTAATTTGAGTCCCATACGGCATATAATTTAAAGATTCTTTTGTTGGAGTACCCATAAAAGCAATTTCAGCATCATTTATTAATTTTCTAAATGTTATTGAATCAATTTTATTCATATTTAAATTCCCTCCTACTTATTATAAATAATTTCATATTTTTCATTTACGATTAAATTCTCTTATTTTCCTTCGGGCATTACTAGTTTTGGCTAGATTTAACCATTCATCTTTAGGGCCAAAAGAGAACTCATCAGTTAAAATTCTAACCCTATCTTTATTTTGTAAAACATAACTTAAAGGAACAACTTCATTATTAACTAAAGCTCCCACCATAGTGTGACCAATTAAAGTATGAATTTTATAAGCAAAATCGATAATTGTTGACCCTTTAGGTAATTCTAATATTTCCCCTTTAGTTGTATAAACATAAACTTTATCGGTAAATAATTCTTGTTTTATTTGACTTACAAATTCTTTATTATCCCTAAACATTTTATTTATATCTTGTAAAGATTTAAAAAATTGATATTTTTCTTTTAAATCTTCTTGCATTTTTACTCTTGCTTCCCCTTTATTTAAATCCCAATAAGCTAAAAGTCCAAAAGAAGCAATTTTATCCATTGCAAATGTTCTTATTTGCGTTTGCACTAATTTTTCATTGGGGCCAAAAACCGTGGTATGTAAAGAAGAATACATATTCGTCTTTGGACTTACAATATAATCTTTAAAACGACTATTAATGGGATGATAAAGGCTATGAACTAAACCTAAAGTAATATAACATTCTTTAATATTTTCAACCATAATTTTTAAAGCTAATAAATCATGAATATCTGAAAGCTTATACCCTTTTTCTAACGATTTATAAATGCCATATATATTTTTAGTTCGAACCTTTATTTCATGGTTTATTTTCTCTTCTAAAAGTAAATTATCAATATATTCTAACATTTCTTCTAAACAATCTTTACTACTAGCTTCTATTTTTAATTTTTGTTCGGCAATATTTTGATAAACATCCGGTTTTAAATATTGCAGGGCTAAATCTTCTAATTCTTGTTTAATTCGATATGCCCCTAAATAATAAGCTAAAGGCACAAATATTTCCATCGTTTCTAAAGAATTTTCTTTTTGCTTAAATTCTGTTTTATATTGGAGTGTTCGCATATTATGAAGTCTATCAGCTAATTTTATAATAATTATCCGAACATCGGTCGTTAAACCTAATATTATCTTCCTAGTATTAGCCATATTTAAATCCGTTTTACTTGAGGTATTAAG
>CANPYU010000150.1 GCA_947588665.1 uncultured Bacilli bacterium
AATCAGATTCATTAAATGCTGATATAATAGCATTATCAATTCCTTCATTTAAGTATTCTTTTCCTGTTTCAATAACTGCATCATAACTACTATCATCAGTAACTTCTTTTAAAGGTATCAAATCCCAATCAGGCAAAATATAAGAAAGTAAGATAAAAGGCACAGTTCCTTTCATTGCACTTACATAACTCATAGATAAAGTTCCCTCTTCTTTATAATCTTTTTCAATTACTACTCGATCTTCTAAATTAATTGTTCCTCCACTTTTATATATAACAAAAGGAAATTCATAATAAAACAAAAAAATTAAAATTGCAAAAACAATTAAAAATTTATAATTTTCTTTGAAAAACTTTTTAATATTTTCATATAATTTATTAAACATTATATCACCTAATTCATTATAGCACTTTGAGGTTCATTTATGAATAAATTTAAAAAATATTTCACAATAATTTTATTATTTATAGCAATTTTATTTTTATTTAAATATAATTATATTTTACAAGATTCTGTTAATAATGCAGTTATGCTTTGGCTTAATAAAGTATTTCCTTCTCTTTTTATTATGTTCATTATTAATGACATAATAATTAGTACACATATACTTGATAATATTGGTAATATTTTAAGTCCTATATTTAATAAGATCTATAATCTTGATGGATCTTCCTTAATAGCTTTTATATTAAGCATTTTTAGTGGCACTCCATCTTCGGCTTTTATATTAAAAGAAATGATTCAAAATAAAAGTATTAGTTTAGATGATGCTAATAAATTAATTTCTTTTACTTTTTTTAGCAATCCTCTATTTTTATATAATATATTATCATTAACTTTTAATAAATTTATTACTATTAAAATTATTATTGTTCATTATGTTACTAATTTAATCATTGGTTTATTCTTTAGAAATAAAACAAATAATATAACGAATAATTATAATATTAAAGAAAGTAAAGTAAATACTAATATATTAATTTTACTACCTCAAGCTATAACTAAAAGTTTTAATACTCTTTTAATGATTTTAGGAACTATTACTTTCTATATGATAATAACTAATTTATTTTTAAATGTATTTTCGGTAAATTTATTAGAAGAAATAATAATCAAAGGTCTTTTAGAAATAACTCAAAGTTTAAATACTTTATCTAAATTAAACATTTTAAGTATTATAAAAGAGATAATAGCATTATCTCTCATCTCTTTTGGTGGTCTTTCCATTCATACTCAAGTTTTAGCAATAATAAATGAAACTAACATTAAATATAAAAACTTTTTAATTGGTCGTATTTTACATGCTTTATTTAGTACATGTATTTACTTTTTTATTACTATTTTCTTCTTTAGTTAAAATATTAACATCTTTGCTTAAATAGGCATTATCACCATTAAAAGTGATTTCTATATCATCAACAGGATTATTATTATTTTTATTATTTTTCTCATGATAAGGATTATTATATAAATATAGATTTAATTTAAAAAAATATTTATGTGCAATTTCATCATTATAAAAATAGAAATCATAACAATTATCAATTTCAGCATCTTTAATTGTCCAAGTATTTTTTTCACCAGAAGCGCTAGTATAAGATAAAATATATTTTATATCTTCTTCTCCTATTTCATTATGATAATTTTCTTTTTTAGTAGTTAAAATTCCTTTTTTATTATTTAAAAAATTAAAATTTATCTTAATATTATCAGTACTACTATCACTAATACTAATTAAATTATAATTTTGTAAATCTTGAGCAATAGTTTTAATTATTTCTGCTCGATTAATTTGATTATTATAAACAAAATCATTATTAGTAGTTTCATTTTTTAAATCAGTAAGTAATTGAAACAAAAAAGTTAAAACAATACTTATTAAAATAATACTTACTAAAATTTCCATTAAAGACATTCCTTTATTATCTAACTTTAACATCTTAAACCTTACCTTCTTTAGGCTTAAAATATATATAACAAGTATCTTTTTTATCAGTATTTATCTTTAATTCTTTATTAATATATTGAATTTCTGAACCATTTTTACAATAACTAATATCTTCTTCCAGTACATATTCAATATCTTCTAATTCTTCAACTAACTCATACTCTTTATTATTTTCATTCCAAACTCTTAATATTATATTTAAATCTTTATTACTATTATTATTAAAAGAATTTTTTATATCATATGTATATGTTGAAAGTAAATAACGATTACGAGAGTAAGAGTTTAATAAAAATAGCATAAGAGTTAAAAATATTATGAAAAAAGTATATATTAAAGTTGTTGATATAAAACCATTTTTCTTCATAATTACACACTTACCCAACTATAAAAATTTTTACAATAATTATTTTGACATGTTTCATATTCTACTACTAAAATATATTTACAATTAACATCAACATATATTGTTTTTAAATAATCGAGCATACTATCACTTAAATCCATATATAAAGAACTACAGTTTTCATATTCATCACAATTTGCATCCATTGAACATTCTAAACTACATTTTTTTAAATTATCTACTTTATTTTCTTTTAAAATTATCATTTGTTTTACTTCATAATTTTCTAATAATTTACTAAAATAACTTTTATATTCATCTGTTGTGAATAAATTATTTGTATCAATACCAATAGTAGTAAAATATCTATCTTCTTTATTATCAAGTTCTTCTAATACAGGATTAATATTTAATTCATCTAAAGTATCTTTTATATTTTGAGTTCGATATATATATGCAATATCATCATAATCAACTCTTACTTTTTCCCCTTGTAAAACATTATTAAATGATGAATATAAAAGAAATAAGGCAGTAGTTAGGACAACAATAGCTACAATAGTTTCAACAAATATAAAACCTTTATTGTTCATGTATCCCACTTCCCTATTATCATTATAAACTAATTAGAATTAAGTTGCAATTAAAAAGAGCTTTAGCTCTTATTTATAATTCATTTGGCAATTTTAT
>CANPYU010000151.1 GCA_947588665.1 uncultured Bacilli bacterium
GTAGGGGGTAAACTCTATGACAGTGCTAAAAACATTCCCGTTATTGGAAGTAATTTAGATAGAAGTGTTAATAAAGTAGCAAGTCGCCTAGATTATATTCCGGGTGTAAAAAATTTATCTCAAGAATTAAATGATAATAGCGTCACTGATAAAGTAAATAAAGGAATAGATGTAATTGGCCCATCAACTTCTAAAGATCTAAATAATAATTTAACTTCTTCTAATAATCAACCTTCTTTAAATAATACTTCTAAAAAAACTTCTATTTTAAATCATAATATAAATAAAGGTAAAACAAATATAAATAATTCTAAAACTGAAACTCCATCTTTTAATTTTCGTAAAAATAATAGTTTTAATAATATGATTAATGAATCCGAAAATATTGTAGAGTCTGAAAATGAAATAGATGAAGCATCAACTGAATATACATCATCTCTCCAAAATTCTAATGAATCAATTCTAGATGAGTTTGCATCAGGATTAGATACTAACAACACTTTAGAAGAAACAGAAGAAAATACTATAGATACTAAAAAAACCCAAAAAGAAAAAAATATTCTTTGGGAAATTATAAAACATAATCCATGGCTATGGGGTTTAATTGCTGTTTTCTTCATCTTTATTTTAATTCTTTTTTCAACTATAATGCAAGATTATTCTAACAACAATTTAATGAGCTATTATGATGCTACATGTAATATAAATGAAACAATTGTAACTCTAACTAATTGTTACAGTAAGCCTGAAGAATATGACTCTTTAGAAACACTTAGCATTGAAGACTATGTGCTTGGTGCAACATATGCTTATACCCAAGGAAATACATATTCTGATGAAACTTTAAAAGCCCTTATGATTACTTTAAAAACCAATGCTTTTAGCTATGGTAATTACACCAGTACTACTAAAAATATTGAAATAAAAAGTTGCTCTATAAATAACAATTATTGTGATATAACTAAAGGCTGTTATTTAGAAGAAGAAGGATTTTATAATAAAATAAAAACATATAAAACAAATACTGCCACTTCTACAGAATATAAAGACACTATCCCTGCCTCTTCAAGTGAATATCAATCTAAATTAAAATCAATTTATAATTCTATTTCAAGTTACTTATATATATCCGAATCATATAATAGTGCCATTGCTTCTCTTTCTGAAGTTAATGCTTTACCATTTGAAGAAGCCACATTAACTCAAATGGAAAACTTATCCAAAGAAGGCCAAGATTATCAAGGAATTTTAAATGAATTATACAATATGGATACAAATATGTCTCAATCTGAAAAAGAAGTTATTGATAGAGAAACTTTATTTTTAGGTGATTCTCGAACTCAAGGTTTAATAAATAATGGCTTTTTAAATGATAATAATGCTATTTATGGTGTTGGATATGGCTATAATTGGATGATTGGAAATGGAAATTTTTCTTCAAATAATACTAATTCTCCTTCCGGAGGAATAAATGGTCTAAAAAAAATAATGAATCCTAGTTCTTTATATAATATTGTTATATGGTTAGGAGTCAATGATATTGAAAATTATAATAAATATTTTGAAGAATTTAAAGAATTAGCAACAGGTGATTGGAATAAGCATAATATTTACATTGTATCTGTTGGTCCAGTAAAAGACAGCCTGTCTAAATATGTAAAGAATGAAGAAGTTCTAAATTTTAATAATAATATGCAATCCTTAATTTTAAACAGTGGATTATCGAATTTAAAATACATAGATTTAAATTATACAGAAGAAAGTATAATTGAATATGATAATGAAGGTATTCATTATGGATCTCAAGATAATAATAATATTTATAATTTAATCATAACAAATTTAAGTACCAAAATAAGTAATAAAAAAGCTTTATATAATTTTACTAATTACTGTCTTGAATATAATCTTACAGAAAATGATGCTTGGTGGTGGCCAATAGGCAGTCAAGAACCTACCGGGGGAAATATTTATGGAGGAAAGCCTACTACAACAACTATTAGTTCCTATTTTGGCCCTCGTATTGTGGCAGGTACAAGAGGAAATCATGGTGCAATTGACATTCCTGCCCGTTATAACGAAATAGTTATTGCTTCTAAAGCCGGAAAAGTTGTTAAAATTAATGATGGCTGTCCAACTGTAGGCGAATATGGCAATAAATGTGGTGGAGAAAGGGGAAATTATGTTTTAATTGATCATGGTGATGGCATCTTGGCCTATTATCAGCATTTAACTTTAGACTCTCTTACTGTTAAAGTTGGTGACGAAGTATCTCAAGGCCAAAAATTAGGTTTAGTTGGTTCAAGTGGTAGTTCTACGGGAGCTCATTTGCACTTTGAAATTCGTATTAACAATATACCTAAAGACCCACTTGATTATGTTGATCCCGAAAATCCTCGTCCTGTAAAAATTAATTATAAAGTAAATACAAATGGTGAAAATACATCTGGTGGTATGGAAACAGTTTGCAGTATCCTTATGAACAGTGGGTTAAGCAACAATGCCGTAATAGGGGTGTTAACTAATGTATTAGGTGAAGATACAACTGGTGAAACTAATAATCTTGAAAATTGTTATGAAAAAGATAAATGTTGTCCTAAAAAAGATAAAAACGGTAATATAATCGGATATTATGGTTATTGTAAACATCCAGAAATTGGCGAGTATGGCAGTGATAAAACCTATACCACCGGAATAGATTCTGGTACTTACCCACGTGAAACATTTATTAATGATCATGCCGGATACGGAATTATCCAGTGGACTTTATCCGAAAGAAAAGCGGGATTATACGATTATGCTAAAGAAAATAATTTATCTATTGCCTCATTAGAAGCTCAGGTAGGTTTTATGCTTGAAGAAACTAAAAATTCATCATATAAAAAAGTTAAAAAGTATTTAACTGGAAATTATACTCCAAGAGAAATAGCTTTAGTATTTTGTTCAGATTATGAAAATCCTTCTACTTCT
>CANPYU010000152.1 GCA_947588665.1 uncultured Bacilli bacterium
AATATGGAATGATTAATTATCAGGCAGAAGAAATTTATTATAATATGAATAGCGATGTAACATATTATTTTATAAAAGGTTTTTTATTAGATTCTTCTCCAGAAAATGGAAATATAGAATATAAATCAGATGTAAATTATTTAGTTATAATTAAAAATAATCATTATTTTATTAGACCATTAGAAAAAATTGATAATTTAGAAGAATATGCAAATAATTATAATTTACAAAATGTTAATATAGATAATAATACCAATTTTATTATCAACAAAATTTCTGAAAATTTTAAATTATCTGCTTATGTTAATTATTTTTCAGATTTAATGATTTTAGATTCGTCTAAAGCATATTTAATGTTAGATGATAAACAAAAAGAAAAATATTCTAGTTTAACTGATTTTAAAAATAATCTGGAAAATATTTACAATAGTTTATTTACTAAATTTTGGACAATAGGTTTTAAAGAAAATGAAAATAGTATGGTTTATAAAGTTCGAAATAAAAACAATGATACTATAACTATTACTGAATATTATCCTAATGACTTTAAAATAGGCTTTGAGTTTGTTAATAATAATGAATAAATATTTTGCTTATATAATTTATTTATAGTATAATATTCTTGAATTGGGGAGATAAATATGAAGTTTAAAGTAGAAGCTAAAGATTTTTTCTTATTTGTTGTATATTGTATTATACTTCTTTATTTGTGTGCTTTAGCAGTATCCAATTTATTTTGCTTAATTAATACTGGAACATTCTATGGTTTACTTCCTTTAAGTGCATTTTCTCTTCAATATTTACCATTTACTTTAGGACTATTTATCGGCGCTTTAATTTTAATATTTACTAGTGTTTCTTCTTATATTTTTAATAAAGAAAAAGGTAGTGGTATTGGTCTTAAAGTTAATAAAGAAAAATCAAGTGATGGTTATGCAAGATGGGCTAAAGATAAAGAAATAAAAACTGCAAATAAAGTAGTTAAAATAAATCCAATGGATAAAGTACTTACAGCTGGTGGAATTCCTTTAATTAGTAATCCAAAAGAAATATGGGTTGATAATAGTGATTATCACAATTTAGTAATAGGTTCAACTGGTAGTGGTAAAACAGAAAATTTAGTATTTCCAATGGTAAATATCCTTGCTAAAAAGGGTGAAAGTATGATTATTACTGACCCTAAAGGTGAGATATATAGTAAGACTGCTAATAATTTAAAAGAGCGTGGTTATAAAATTATTGTTTTAAATTTCCGTGAACCTAGTAAAGGAAATGCGTGGAATCCATTAGATATGCCATATAAATATTATAAAGAAGGAAATTTTGATAAAGCAACAGAACTTTTAGAGGATGTTTCTTTAAATATTTTATATGATCCATCTAAAGGAAATGGTGATTCTGAATTCTGGGAAAAAGGTTCTGCCGATTATTTTTCAGGACTAGCCATTGGCTTATTCCAAGATGCTAAAGAAAAAGAAATTAATTTAAATAGTATTAATTATATGAGTACTGTTGGCGAAGAGAGATATGCTACTAGTAACTTTATTAAAGAGTATTTTAATTTAAAAGGTAAAGAATCAAATGCTTATATGTTTGCAAATACAGTAATAAATGCACCAAGTGATACTAAAGGTGGTTTACTTTCAACATTTAGTCAAAAGATCAGAATGTTTTCAACCAAAGAAAATTTAGCTGAAATGCTTTCTTATAGTGATTTTGATATGCGTGATATTGGTAAAGGAAAAACTGCTGTGTTTATGATTATTCATGATGAGAAGAAAACATCTCATACATTGATGACAATTTTTATTAAACAAGTATATGAAACACTTATTGATGTTGCTCAAGCTAATGGAGGAAAATTACAATATAGAACTAATTTTATTTTAGATGAATTTGCTAATATGCCACCACTTAAAGATGTTGATAGTATGGTATCTGCGGCTCGTAGTCGTGATATTAGATTTACTTTCATTATTCAAAACTTTGCTCAACTTAATGATGTTTATGGCGAAGAAGTTGCTCAAGTAATTCGTGGTAACTGTGGTAATTTAATTTATTTAATTAGTACTGAATTAAAAGCATTAGAAGAAATTAGTAAAATGTGTGGCGAAGTTAAATCAAAAGAAAAAGATAAAACTGCATCAACACCACTTGTTACAGTTAGTGATTTACAAAAATTAAAATTAGGTGAAGCTATTATTTTAAGATTAAGAATGAATCCATTTAAAACTAAATATGCTCCTAATTTTAAGATAGATTGGGGAGAAGAATATCCTTTAGCAACTTATCCAACGAGAGAGTTTCACCAAGTTGAATTATTTGATTTAAAAAAATATGTAACAGAAGAAAAACGTAAAAGAATGATGAATAATTCAAATGATATTTCTGGTTCAATGTTGCCACCAACTGGTATGAATCCATTTGCTATGAATAACAATCCTAATCCGATGGGAATGGGAGCAAGTCCTTTTGGAGGAATGAATCCATTTTCTGGAGGATTACAAAATATGGATATTGATGCTATGATGAAAGATATTGATCAAAAATTAAAAGAATTAGATGAAGAGGAAAAAAGACAAAAAGAAAAATTAAAGATGCAAAATCATGAATTAAATAATCCTTTTGTTAAAGATAAAGATATAGAAAATATTGAAATACCAACATTGACAGAAAAAGAAGAAATTTCTAAAGAAGATGTTGATATGCCTAATATAAAAGATGAAAATGTAACTAAAGAAGAAAATGATAAAAATGAAAACAAACCTAAAGTTAACATTGATGTTGATAGTGTTATAATGAATGAAAATGTTATAACTGATGATGAATTTTTTGATGATTTCTTTGGTGATGAATAATAAATTTTAAGAATGGATTTGCCATTCTTTTTTTAATTAGTTGTGTTAAACAAAAAGACTGATAATTAGTTATGATATTCAGCATAAGCAATATTCAAATCAATTGGCATA
>CANPYU010000153.1 GCA_947588665.1 uncultured Bacilli bacterium
CAAAATTTACCACCTGAAGATCAAGATAAAATAAGTTATGAAATCAAAACTATTATTAATGAATTAGGAGAAGAAGAAGATATATTTGTCTTAAGTTATAAAGAAGGAGATAATGAAAGATATATCACATATAATGCTAATCGTGGTAAAAACTTATTTACAAATAATGCCGAACTAAATAATTACTTAGATAATCTTGAACCTGAAAATTTAGATAATAAAGAACCATTTATCCCATCTATATCTTTAGAAGGACTTAAAAAAATTAATTATTTTACCAATATTTCAAAAAATATCTTTAATATCGAAGCTTATGACAATCTAAATGTATTAGCTAAAGATTTTAATAGTATGTTAAAAGCAAATTTAACCCCTGAAGATTTTGAAAAAATAACTACTAATGTCATAACTTATAACTCTGTTAATGGTGAAAAAGATCTTTTTGTCTTAAGCTATATCGATGAAGGCGTTGAAAAATATTTTACTTACAACAGTGTTCATGGCAAAAAAACTTTTAATAGTAAAGCAGAATATGAAGGTTATTTAAGAGATTTAAATCATACTTTAAAACCAAGTGAAAATACCAATACTTCATTAATAAGCCCATCAGGTGTAGAAAATATAAAATCTTTAACTAATCTAGAATATTTAGATCGCGAACTATCATCTTATAACAATGATTTTGCAGCTATAACTGATTATTTTAAAGGAACTTTATCAGGAGTATTAAGTTCTGAAGATTTAAACCGAATTCATTTTGAAATCCAACCTTACACCAATTTAAAAGGGGAAGAAAAACAATTATTTGTGATGAGTTATTATGATGGCGAAAGTATAAAAACATTAACTTATAATGGTGAGGAAATAAGCAGGTTTAATAATAATAACGAATTTAGAGACTATTTATCTAAAATAAGTTCTTCTTAATAAATTTGTCAACGAAACGTAAATATTATCTTGAATAAATTGACTATAAAAAATGAGTATGATATATTAAAATTGGATAGCATGGTAAACATGATATATAATAATAAAGGAGGTAAAATATGTCTGTATTTGCTTATAATCCTGACAGTCTAAATGCCTGGTCAAAGACTGTAGTAAATTATCTTAATGGAGGCTCTGAAAGTATTGGAGAATGTTCAAAAAAATTTAATGAACAAATTGAAACTTTAGTTCAACCTAATGTTTGGACAGGTCCTGCTGCATACCAAAATTTCCAAAACTTCTTAGAAACTCATAAATCATTAATTACATTTATTGATGCTCTTGGAAATGCTTTTGAAGAATTTATGCTTGATTTAAGTAAAAATGTTGCATCACTAGAATCAGCCAATTTAGGTAACTCATCAGCATTAAAGTCATTGCAAGTTGATTATACTAAATTAAATGATGCGTTTACTACTACTGTTGATCAAAGTCAAGTAGTTTATGATTATACTAGAATTCAAGAAATTGGCAAATCCCTTAATAGTATTCTTACAAGCTTAGAAGGAATAAACAATGATTTACATAATGCATTTGAAAGATTAGACGATAAGAGTGGTATGTGGGATGGTAATGCTGCTGCTAATGCAAAACAAAGCTTAAATGAAATACTTACTAAAAACATGTCAATAGTAACAGAGCTTCTAACTGTATGCATTAAGAATATTTCTGGTGCAGCCGAAGCAGCTTCTAATGCCGATAGATAAAAATCACATAAGTGATTTTTATAAATAAGATTTTATTTAAGTCTTATTTATAAAAAGCATTTAAATGAAGGTGGTTAAATGAATATTAGCATAAATATAGATACAATAAAACGATATAACAACGATGTAAATACTCTATTAGAAGATTTTGATAACGAAATTAACAATATAAAAAAATATGTCGAAGAAACTAAAGAATATTGGTATAACAAGATTACTAACCAAGGTGATGGAGAAATTTTTCGTCAAAAAATGGCTGAATTTTGTTACCTTTTAACAAGTTTTAGAATTCAAATTAATTCCTATTGTGATTTTTTAGATAGTTACATCCAAGCCGAAGAAACATTAAATATTAATTCAAAATCAAAATCAATTGAATTAAAATAATTTATTATAAAAGAAAGCTGCCAAGAAAGAAATATAAATAGAAAGGGTCAATCAATTAGATTAATAATTTTATAAGATTGATGATATGAGGGAAAATAAATGAATTTTAATGATACTGCGATAGAAGATATTAGAGCTAATTTAAATAAATCATTTACTAATATTAAAAATCAGCTAGATCTTGTAATTAGTAAGTTTAATAATATCAGCGATGATTATGTATGGGAAGGTAATACTAAAGATAAGTTTAAAAAAGACTGTGAAATTGTCAAAAATAATTATTTTGAGTTAAATGAAAAATTTACTAATATAAGTAATTATTTAGATACTGTTATATCAAATTATAAAAATTTATTATAATATATAGAAAGAAAAGATAAGAATATGCAAAATTTAAATAAAAATTATAGAATCTATGTAGATTTAAATTATAGAAGTTTATCTACAAATTCTGCTAATTTTAGCAATAATATCCAAAAAAGAAAAGAAAAACTAACTGAGATTATGAATTATTTAAATAATAATAAAAATAACTCAAATGCTTATAATAATGCTGCCGCCGCCATAAAAAAAATTATGACCGATTATAGTTTATCCGGAGGATTTCAAGAAATTGAAAGATGCCTAAAACAATTACAAAATGCTAGTTCTAAGATAAAAGAGTATAACGAAATATATAAAACACTTTTAATATTACAACGCTCTACTCCAAAAGATGAAAATGCTGAATATAGACTTGAACGGCAAATAAATTCCCAAATATCTAAATTAAATAGCTGCATAAATGAAATAGGAAAATTACTTTCAAGCGTTGCGTCATCTAAGTGAGGTTATTCAATGCGTGTTTATATTTATCAAGGT
>CANPYU010000154.1 GCA_947588665.1 uncultured Bacilli bacterium
CATAACCTTATTAGTCCTCTTAGGTTTAAGCTTATTTTATAAAAAAGATGAATATCAAGCAACTGATGCCCTAACTATGATTGGAGCAATTACCTTATTAGGCACTAGTTTCAATACTATGATTTTAGTACGGATGTTTAGTTTATATAAGTTTGTATATTTAATTTTAATTTTTATTCTAACAGATACTTTTGCCTTATTTGGTGGCAAATTATTTGGCAAACATAAACTAATACCTCATGTTAGTCCTAATAAGACTATTGAAGGAAGTATTACAGGTTCTATTATTGCAACTATTGGGGCTAGTCTGTTCTATCATTTCCTTATTGCTAATATTACTCTAAAAATTATTATTGGCACTCTTATTTTATCGTTATTAGGCCAAATAGGGGATTTAATTTTTAGCAAAATAAAAAGAGAGAACGATCTTAAAGATTTTAGCAATTTAATTCCCGGCCATGGAGGAATATTAGATAGGCTAGATAGTACTATTGCTATAATGTTAGGATATTTATTATTATATAATTTATTTTAAGGAGGAATATATATGTGGTTTATTACATTAATATTATTAATATTTATTTTAGGTTTAATTATTTTAGTTCATGAATTTGGTCATTTTATCACAGCCAAAAAATTTGGTGTCTATATTTATGAATTTTCCATTGGTATGGGTCCAATTATTAAAACACATAAAGGAAAAGATGGCATAGACTATAATTTAAGGGCTTTTCCCATTGGTGGTTTTGTTTCCATGACGGGCGAAGTGTATGAAGATGACGATACCAAAAAAATTCCTAAAGATAAATTTATGTGCAACAAAAAATGGTATCAAAGAATTATAATTTTAGGTGCCGGCGTATTTAACAATTTTGTTCTTGCCATTATCATTCTCTTTTTTATGGCCCTAATATGGGGTGCACAAAGCTTAAAACCTGAAGTAGGACAGATCGTAGAAAATTCTGCTATTGCTAAATCCGGAATTAAAGAAGGTGATCTAATACTCGCTATTAATAACCATAATGTCTTTAGTTGGGATCAAGCTCAAATATTACTCTACATGAAAGATAAAGATAATAAATATGAATTTAAAATTAAACATGAAGATGGCACAGTAGAAACTTATAAGCTAACTCCTAACAAAATTAAAAACGAAGACACCGGTGAAGAGCAGCAACAATTTGGCTTTCGACCTGCTATTTATGTTGAAAAAGGCTTTTTAGTAAGTATTAAATATGCTTTTCAGAAATTTGCCAGTTTAATAAGTACAATGTGGCTTACCGTAATCAATTTATTTACTGGTAAAATTGCTTTGAATAGTTTATCTGGACCTGTAGGTATCTATCAAGTTGTTGGAGAAAGCATTAATGTTGGTATCTCTCAAGTAATTTATTTAATTGCTTTTCTAAGTATTAATGTTGGCTTAATAAATATTTTACCGATTCCAGCTTTTGATGGAGGAAGAATTTTCTTTTTGATAATTGAAAAAATAAAAGGTAGCCCAATTAATCAAAAATTTGAAAATTGGTGTCATACAATCTTCTTCTTCTTACTTATCGCGTTAATGATTTACATTACTGTATTTGACATTCTTAGGTTTTAATAGACAAAAAGCATCTTATGTGTTATAATATCTCCCGGTCCAAAGGGGGATTTTTTTATGCATCAAGAATCTATAACCAAATTTAGAAATAAAGAATTAATTCATCATGCCGATACATCTCAAATATATCGTTTACCAGATCAACGTTTACTTAAAATTGCCAGTATGGATTTTTTAGAAGCTTGTGAAGAATTAGGAACTTCCTATGCTTTAAAGATTAATAGTAAAGTCGCCCAAAATATTCCCGAAATAGTTAGTCCTTTAACAGCGATTTATTATAATAATCTTTGTTTAGGATATACAATGAAAGAAATTTCCGGGATTAACTTAACTGATTATGATAAAAAATTTACCTTAAAAGAACGCGCTGATTTAAAACAATATTTTAATTTATATTCTAAAATAGAGAGGGTTGTAAAAAAAGCCAATGTAGCTGGCATTGTTATGCCCGACTTATGCACTACTGAAAATATTTACATTCTTCCTAATAAAGACATACGTTTTATTGATTATGATGGTATGCAATTAGGAAAAAACGATAAAACTATTGTTATGTCTTCAAGTCTTGGTGATATCCTAAAATATATTACTTCATCTAAATATAATGATGGAACATATCACTTTACCACCGAATTAGATAAAACTAGTTTAACTATGCTTTTATTTTTATTAGTATTTAACATTGATTTAACCAAAATAGGCACATATGATCCATATAAAGGAAAGAAAATTACTATTACTGATATTTTTAATAAACTTGGAATAAAAGATGAAATATTTTTAAATAAAATCGCTGCTAATATAAGTTTTGATAAAAAAGGCACATATCTTGAAGATGAACTATATAAACTTATGAATGATTATGATATGCTTGTATACCCTACATCCCAAGAAAATGCTTTTATAAAAAAACTAATTCCTAAAAAAAATTAAAAGTACTTTTTAAAGTTCTAAATTTGTGCTAAAATGGATAAGTACATAATAAAGAAGGCGATTAAAATCGAGAAAATAAGAATTCCCAAATATTCTTTAGGAGAAGAACTAATAAGTTCAATATCACATGGAGTAGGTTTCTTTTTATCTATTGCCGCATTAGTTTTATGCATTGTAGAAAGTGCCCATCATGGTAGTACCATCGCGGTTATCGCAAGCATCATCTATGGTTTAAGCTTAATGATATTATATTTAATTAGTACTTTATATCATGCTTTTAAGCCTAATAAAGCTAAAAGAGTTTTTCGGGTGTTAGACCATTCTAGTGTTTTTTTACTTATTGCCGGGTCTTATACTCCTTATTGTTTATTAGTAATTCCCGGTTTGAGAG
>CANPYU010000155.1 GCA_947588665.1 uncultured Bacilli bacterium
GGACATAGCATTATATCAACAATTCACTCTGATAGAGCATTAAATGTCCCAATGCGGATGTACTCTTTACTGGAATCTAGTCAAGATATTGATCAATTTTTAAAATCAATTCACCGATATGTTCAAATTGCTATCCATGTAAAGGGATATATGAGCGCTGAACTAGGAAGATTTCAACGGGAAATTGTAGAAGTTTGTGAATTTTATGTAGACGAAAATAACGAAGCAGGTTCAAATATAATTTATAAAAAGAATTTAGATGGGGCAATTCATTTTAATAATCCAACTAAACATTTGAAAGAATATTTAGGAAGTCAAGGGGTAATTTTACAAGACAATTTATTTGTTAAAGAAGGACAAGAAACAACTGAAGCAATTGACACATTATAAAAAGGAGGTGCAGAAAAGTGAGAACATTACCAGAATTGTTAATTATGCTAGGGATTGGAATATTTGTTATAGTATATCGTAATAACAAAAATGGTAAATCCTATAAAGAAGTACTAAATAAAGTGGAAAATGTGTACGAAAAATATGCACCATACTCTTTTAAAGTTGTTAGAGAAAAAGCCAAAGAATTAGGTCAAGAATTTACAACAAAACAATATATAATGCAAATTGTTTTATTAGGTGGTTTTGCAGCTATAATTGGTTACTTTTATTTCTATAGTATTATTTGGGCTTTAGTGTATGCGCTTGCTACTGTAGCATTTATACCATATCTTGCTTATCTTAGATGTCAAAGAATATATAGTGAATTTATTTTTGAGCAAATACAAACTTATACAACAAATGTAATAATGGAGTTTAATACTACTCAAAGTTTTGTTAAAAGTTTAGAAGGTGTAAGAGATTCAGGAATTATTGAAGAACCAGTTTTAGGAGATATAAAGAAAATGATAGATTTATCTTATAAAAATGGTACTATTGACGAATCAATAGAGTATTTTAATCAAAAGTATCCTTTCTATATGGTAAAAAATATGCATCAATTATTTTTACAAATAACTAAAGAAGGTGCAAGAGATGCTGGTGAATCTTTAGAAAATATGTCAATGGATATCGATGCTCTTGTTGAAGGAGTTTATCGTGACCAAATGGATCGTAAAAATTTCCATAAAAGATTTTTAACTTTTGCAATGGTTTTATTTTCTTTGGTTATTGTTGTTGAATTTATGCTTGGTAAAAATAATTATATCGAACTTTTAAATATGTGGTATGTTCAACTTATTTTGCACATTATAATTTTAATAAATGTATATTTCTTAATAACAGGTGAGAAATATTACAATGAAGATGTGGGGGCTGAATAATGCAACCAGAAATAATAGCGATAGGAGCTTTAATTTTCTTAGTACTAACTTACAATGGGCAAGTTAGTATTAAAGATTTAATTAATGATAATTTCCATTTATTTAGAAAATTAAAAGAAGAAGATTGGGATTTTTACGTAAGTGCTAAATATGGTGATACAGTAAGTTCAGATGCTATATTTATGAAAAGAATTCGTAATGGTCTTATAGTAATTGTAGTAAGTTTATTATTATTTATCAAAAATATGGATGCCTTATATGTTTTAATATCATTTGTTTTAGGATTTTTAGTTTTTAAAATAGATTATTTGAATATTAAATCTTATTATAAATCACATATGTTTAAAATTGATAGTATGTTACCGCATTATTTAAAAAGTATTGAAATTTTAATTCAACATTATACTGTACCGGTCGCAATAGGTAAGTCAATAGCAGATGCACCAGATATTTTTAAAGATGGTTTACAAGAAATGATTAATGAAATCAATTCAGGTGATGATTCAATTAATCCTTATATGAACTTTGCTAAAAGATATCCAGTAAGAGATTCAATGCGTATGATGCGTCTTTTATATCGTTTGAGTTTGGGAAGTCAAGATCGTAAACAAGAGCAAATGTTAATGTTTTCTAGAACAATTTCTAATTTACAACAAAAGGCAAGAGAAACAAAATATAAAAATAGACTTGATAAAATGGAAGGTAAAACAATGAATATGTTAATGTCAACCGGTTTTGGTGTAATGGTTTTACTTGTTCTAGCCGTATTACAAATGATGGATATATAAATTCCTTTTTTAGGAATTTTTTTAAATTATTAAATCTTTTTTTCTAACTTATAAGTAGTGATATATTAGAAATGTATTCAACAACATACTTGTTTTTCTTTTTAACTATTAATATACCTTCTGTTTTATTATTTGTTTTTTCTTTAATGTTTTTGTCTACATAATTCATATAAAATTCTATTTGTCCTTTATCTTTGGGATTATATTCTCTTGTTTTTATTTCTAATACTACATAACTATTTAATTTAACATTAAAGAATAATAAATCTATTTTATATGTTTTATTATCTAATTTTATTTTATATTCATGACCAGCTAGAGTAAAACCTACACCTAATTTTAAAAATTTATTTTCTAACATATCTATGAGTAATTTATGTAATATTTTTTCATCAATATCTTTAATTTTTTTATCAGCTTTTATAATTATTGGTTCTTTTATCATATCACTTAAAGTTAAAGAGCAATTATCATCATTTATTAATTTAATATTACTTTTATCAGAATAAGATAATCTTTCAAATGATTTATTTTTAATTTCATTATGTAATTCTCGAACGGATAAATTATTTAGCATCACTTGATTGATATAATAATTTCTTTCATTTTCATTTTTAATTGATAATAATAACTTGTAGTGTGACCAATTTAATTGGCATACAGTGTATGCCAAATTGGATATGTTAAATAAAACTGTCGAATTACTCGCAAATTCCTACTGCTATAATTCTTACCATATTCTTGTAATAATTTTTCTCCCCATTTCTTAATTAAATTATCGCCATATTTGGCTCTAGTATT
>CANPYU010000156.1 GCA_947588665.1 uncultured Bacilli bacterium
GAAGAAGTAATTCCCCCTCAAGTTATGCCGGTAACTAATCCTATTCCTAATGCTGATGCCATAACTAGTAATGCACCAACTGAAAAATCTTTAGACGTTAATTTTGAAACTGATAAAGCTACTTTCTTAAAGGCTTGTGAAAACATGTTTGATGCTCTTGCTTCCAAATATCAAAAAGAACTTGCTGATTTAACTGCAAGAGAAGCTGAAATAAAAAGAAAAGAAACCGAGATTGCAACTAAAATGCAAAACGCAAATGAACATTTAGCCAATGCGGCGGCCCGAGAACAAGTTGCTAATATAGCTCATGATAATGCTCAAAAAATCATGGATATTTCAAATTTAATGCCTAATCCTGGAACTATTAATGAAACCCCTAACTGATGTTATATAAACGTCAGTTTTTTCATATATTTAACTAGTGATTAATATGAAAGAGACTCTTAATTACTATTATAATTTAACCATTAAAGAAGTAGAAAAGTGGGAAAATATTTATACATTTACTTTAAATAATGACTTATTTTATTTTGTCCCTTTAAAAAGAAGTAATTCGGAACTAAACGATTTAATTGAAGTAAGTAAAGAACTAAAAATGCGAGGTCTACCAGTTCATGATTTAATTCTAAATCGTTTTAATAGTCTTATAACAAATGCTTATAACACTAATTATATTTTATTAAAACCTATAGGTGACATTTATGAAGAATATGATTTAAATAATTTAATTAATTTAAGCCATAATTTAACTTTAACTGAAGCTAAAAGTAATTTATATCGCATATCATGGAATAAGCTGTGGAGTGATAAAATTGATTATTTTGAATATCAAATTAGTGAATTAGGAAAAGACAAAACAATTATTCTAGATAGTTTTAGTTATTATATTGGCTTAGGCGAAAATGCCATAAGTTATGTTAATAGTACTCTTATAAATTATAAACCTACTAGTCTTGATAAAATAACTTTATCTCATCGTCGAATTAAATATCCTAACTATAAATTAAATTTTTTTAATCCTTTAAGTTTCATATTTGATTTAGAAATAAGAGATATTGCGGAATATTTAAAAAGTGCTTTTTTTGAAGGCGAAAATGCCATATCCTATCTAAAAAGTGTTTTAAACCAAAATAAATATTCCATTTATAGTTTACAACTCTTATATGCCCGCCTTTTATATCCCAGTTATTATTTTGATTTATATGAAGAAATAATGAACAATAATTTAGAAGAAGAAGCTCTTATTCCCATAATTGAAAAAAGTGAAGAATATGAAATATTTTTAAAAGATGCTTATTTAGAAATAAGTAGATTCGCTCCCATTGAAAGGGTAGAATGGCTATTAAAAAAAGAGTCATAACTCAACATTTATAACTCCTTCAATTTCTGGTATTTCATTTTTAAGATAAGCTTCTATTCCAAAACTTAAAGTATCATCCTGATAAAAGCAATGACTACAAGCTCCACTTAATTTAATATAAACATATTTATCTTCATATCTAATAAACTCAATATCGCCTCCATCTTGATTAATAAGAGGTCTTAAGTCCTCGATAAGTTCTTTAATTTTTTCTTCCATATATAACACCAAACTAATTATAAGTTAAAAAATTGCTAAAGTAAAGTAAAAATGTTATAATGTAATTGGTGAAATATAATGTATAAAAAAGGCGATATAGTAAAATGTACAATTACAGGATTTAAAGACTACGGTATTTTTGTCAAAGTAGATGAAGAATATACTGGATTAATTCATATTTCGGAAATATCTGAAAGTTTTGTCAGAAATGTTACTGATTATGGTGATATTAAAGAAGAAATATATGCTAAAGTAATTGAAGTAGATGAAAAAAATAAACAATTAAAATTATCTATTAAAAATATTAATTATAAAGTTGATGGCAAAAGTATGGATGAAACAGCGAAAGATGGTTTTATGCCTCTAAAAAAGCATCTAAACATTTGGATTAATGAAAAAATAAAAGAGATAAATAAAACTAAAGAATGAGGAATGATATGGAAAAGTATAATGCGTATTTAGAAGAAGTCTTAAATAATACTTATAAAGAAGTTTTGCCTCTTGTAAATGATATTAAAAAGATTAAATGCTCTTCATGTGGAGCCAGTTCTTTTGCTAATCATATATGTAATTATTGTGGAAATACTAATAAAGAATTAGAAACTTTATTATCTAAATTAAATACTAAAATTATCATATTAGAACAAAATATTAAAAATTTAAATATTAAAACTTTACCATATAATAATCTAAGCAACCTTTTATCCAATCTAAATACCGAATCAAATACAATAAAAGAATTCTTAGCTACTTACAAAACTCCTACATTAACCTCTAAAGATTATCAAACTTTAAATAGTAAACTAAATACTATAAAATCTTTAACTTTAGAAGAAATAAAAAAACTTGAGCATATTATCTATCATCATGACCAGAACATCGATAATACTCTTATATGTGATTATATTATCTTAACTTGCTTTTTTAATCATATTCCGACAATTAACATTAAATTTTCTCATCCATCTCTAGAAAGTTTTAAAGAAACTTTAAAAGAATTTGTTAAATCTCAAATACGAGTTTATTATCCTAAATATCCTTTACCTGAATGTGAAATAGTTTCTCAAAATATTTTAAATCATCAAGAATCTTTAAAAGGGGAAGTTATAGGGGATTCTCACTATAATCAAATTCGCTTATCAGAAACAATTTTAGAAGCAAAAAAAGCTAGGCACAACCTAACTTTAAATTTCTAAACTGGTGCCCAAGGCCGGACTTGAACCGGCACGAGCTTTAACACCCGCAGGATTTTAAGTCCTGTGCGTCTACCTATTC
>CANPYU010000157.1 GCA_947588665.1 uncultured Bacilli bacterium
GTTATTATCGACCACCATATCCATATGGTAATTTTAGTTATAATTATTATTATCCAAGACCATATTAAAAGATTACTTATAAGTAATCTTTTTTAGTAGTATTAAATTAAAAATGCTTCAATTATAATTTGCTTTGTTTTATCTTTTTGGTTACAAGTAGTCAATACTAATTTAGAATAATTATCTTTTTTTATTTCTATTGTTCCGTCTTTGTCTTCTTCATAAATATTATTAATTTTATAAAAATATTCATTATCATTATAATAAATAATAATTTCGTCATTAATATTGAGTTTATCTAAATTATTGAAAAATGATTTTCGTCCATTTCCAGAATGTCCTGCAATAGCAAGTAAACTATTTTCTTGATCTGGCATAGAAGAATTTTTTAAAACTTGAATATTTTTATTAACATTATTATTTTTATTATTTATATTATAAAAGCCTTTACGTAAATTAATTGTTGGAATTTCTAATATACCAATATAATTGTCATTATTGGTTTTTTGATAACTACTATTATTTATAGTTGTATTAAAAAATTCATAAATTAATTTTTGTTCCTTTTTGTTTTCATAATATAAGGTAAGATAATAAATACTTAATAAAATTATAGTACCTATAGAAATAAATGAAATTATTTTAAGTATTTTCTTTTTTGACATAAAGATATAAACCTAAAGAAATAAAAATATTTATTATTCCAATTACATTAACTATTGTATTTCTATTATCTAGTGTTTTTGGTACAGATAAGACAATTCTTTCATTGGTCATGTTAGCTTGGATAACTTCACCATTTTCAGTTATTTCAAAGAAATTTTTACTATCATTTAAAACATAACCTTCAGGGGCTTCACTTTCAATAAAGTAAAATTTACCAACAAATAGATTAGGTATTTTTATATTACCATCGGCATCAGTATAACCTTCAAATATTAAAGTGCCATTTTCATAATCATCTTCATATGTATATACTTGAATTTTTGTATTAGGTAAAACCTCGCCGGTAGATAAATCGCTTTTATTAAATTCAAAAGTACCTTTTGATAAATAATTTTTAAATGTAAAAGATAAACTTACAATATCGGTATATTGGTCTTTATATTTTAATTCAAAATAATGTTTAGTTTTATCTAAAATATAGCCATCTAATGTTTTAACTTCAACTAAATAATATTTTCCTAAATATAAATTTTTAATAGAAATTTTACCATCTTTAGTTATATAGTTATTTATCAAAGTATCTTTTTTATAAATTAGAGTACCATCACCAGAATAAATATTTTCATTTGCATATAACTCATAAGTGATACCATCTAAATCTATATTTTCATAATAAAACTTATTATCTTTTAAAACAACTTTTTCACCAATTTTATGTATATTTACTTCACCCATAACTTCTTTATTTTCGAATCTAATTTCTAAAATAACACCAAATTCATCATCATAGATAAATTGAGAATTATCATTAATTGAAAATAATAGAGGGGTCTTATTCCATAAATATCCAGGTATTAATTGTTTTTCAACTTCTTCAATTTGATAGTTACCTGATTCTAATAAGTAGGGTGTAATAAACATACCATCAGTTGTACTAAATTCACATATTTTCTCTGATTTAGGATAAGTTACATTTTGACATACGTATTCATTAGTATCAAGATTTTTTATTTTAAATTTAATGCCATCTTGCGTTAAAATTCTTTTAGAATTACTATCAACTTTAACAAGTTTTAAACGTGCCATAACTTCACCATCAGAAATAACTTTAGTAAGTTGTTCATCATTTTCTATAACAATTTCAAAATCTTCAATTTTTTCAAATCCCGGTGTTGTTGATGTTTGTTTAACAATGTATGTTCCAAATGGTAAAAAAAGAGTTATATGTCCATCCTTATCAGTAGTTTTAGTTTCTACTAATTTATTACTAGATTTTAAATAAAATTCAAAAGTAACATTTGGTTCAGAGGTAAGTATTCCAGTTTTACCATTATTAATTACTTTATAAAATTCTATTTTTTTCTCAATAACTTTTTCATATACTTTTATGTTGGGATTAAGATTATTTTCCGTAATTTCAAAGTAATATTTTTGTGTATCTAGAGTATAGCCATTGCTTGCTTTAATTTCTTTTAGATAATATTTTCCTAGATGTGGTAAGTAGGGACTTGTTGCTTTACAATTATCATTTATTGTTATTTCTGTTATTTTTTTATCATTATCATCATAAATACCATAGATTGCTCCTTTTAAAGTAGCATCACCTTGAGGAGTAATTGATAAATTATCTTTATCTAATTTTTCTACAGTAACTTTACCACCAAGACTTTTAATAGTTACTTTAAAAGTTATTTCTTCATTAAGGCCAAAATAGCCCATTTTTTGTGATACATCATCAATACCAGCATATAAAGTTGTTTTTTGGTTAGGATATTGTTTTCTTTTTAAAGTAACAGTAATATTGCCAGCTTTCTTTGGCATTACTTTTAAAATATTTCCTTCAATTGATGCAGTAACATCATTATTATTTTCTATTTCATAATTAGAAATTAGATTTTTATTATCTATAAATGTAGCTGCATTACCAATAGTAGTTGTTTTTTCTTCATCTTTGAAAGATGGCATATCATAATGACTATTTATTAATTTATTAATCTCATTTCTTTCTGTGCTTATATCAATAAAATCACCATATCCAGATGCTTCAGTCCAATATTCAACTTTACCATTACCTGTTAATTCCCAAATTAGAGCCTGTGTAGCCATTCGATATTTTAAGGTTTTATGGGTAGGGTAATCATAACCATAATAGCCAATTAATTGCATTTTTTATTTA
>CANPYU010000158.1 GCA_947588665.1 uncultured Bacilli bacterium
TAGTTGTTAACCGTGTACTAGTTAATTGCTATACTTTTAAAGACATTGATAACGTTAGTGAAGCTATATATCAACCTAATCAATTCGTAGGTGCAGATTCTCCACTTTTCTATGGTAGTGCAACAACTATTGAAAAAAACTTAGCAAAACGTATATTAATGGGAGAATACTACTATCCTGCTACGCATGCTTTATGGTTTTACGCTCCTGGTAGTACTAATACTTCTTGTCAAAAAACTTGGTACAATCAAAATCTAGCTGGCAAATATAAAAATCATTGCTTTTATAGACCAGAAAGTGGTATTTGTCCTGAAATATTTTAAAATAAAAAATCTAGTTTTCCTAGATTATTTTTTATCGGTTGAACCAAATCCTCCAGTTCTAACACCTTCAGCCTTATCATCATCCACCGTTAAATATTTTTGAAAAATTACTTGACCAATAACATCACCTTTTTTAACTTCAATATCATGATCCATAAAATTAAAGTATTGAAAATAAAAATGTCCATCATTAGATTCATTTTGATAATAATCTGAATCAACAATACCAATACTATTAGCCATAACAAATCCTTTTTTTGGGCCACTACTTCTATTAACAAGCATATACCATTCATCATCACCACAATAAGCCTTTAATCCTGTGGGAATAAGCGTTGGTTTAATTCCAGGTTTATATGCCGGAATAATAATATCTTCTGCAGCTTCTACATCATAACCCGCAGCATGTTTTGTTTTCCTAACCGGAATATGAATATCTTTATCTTCCCATCCTTTTGCAATTTCAAATCCTCTTTGACGCATAAATACCACTACTTTCTATATCTTACTTAATTATATCATATATAGTATAATTAAAAAAGAAAAAAAGAATTATTCTAAGAAAAAAACTTTAATTAAAACATTAAAGTCTTCTTTATTTCTTTATAATCTTAATAATATTATTCTTTTAATAGTTTTTATCTTTTTAATTTTAACACTTTTGCAGATTTATCTAATATAAAAGGTTTAACATATTGCTCTTCTAACCACAACACACTATTTTTATATCTATTATAAGCCTCTTCATAATTTCCCAATTCAATTTGTGAAACACAATAATCTACAATATTATCAAAAATATAATCATAAATAATATCAGATTTTTCCTCTTTATTAATTGCATCAACTATAATTGGAGCAACAGTATAATAATGGAGTATATCTTCTGATGAAACATAATAATCTCTAAACCATCTCAATACAGTTAATTCATAACAATTATCATCAAATTTTTCTTTAAATTGCTTTATACATGCAGTCGTTAAATAACAACCTCCTGATGAAGATTTTGTATCACTCTTATCTGGTCCATGTGTAGTAGAACTCCACGAACTTTTATCATAATTAACATTAACATGAACAGCATCATGAGGCTTATCCACTGAACCTCCATAAAAACTCACATGATCATTACCTTTTTTATCAGTTGTTACTTTTATAGTAACACTTTTATCATTAACATAATTACCATATTTATCTCTATAAGCCATTATTAACACCTTTCCTTTTCATTTCTGATATTCTTAAAGAAATAATTGCCTCTAACCACAACAACGCCCACTCTGCATAATAAGATTTTAGTGCTTTTGTTTCCGTATCCAAATCTATCAAATCATATTTTATATCTTGCAAAACATCTTCTTCTATAGACAATAAATTACCTTGATTAACATACACAGCTAAAATTTTATTAATTTTTTTTAATACTTTTTCAAAATTTTCTTTTTGCTCTTTATAAATATTTAACTGAACAGATGCATTAATATAATAAATTAAATTTTTAAAAGCATAATCAATATTTTCTAAAGTTGGATCTCCTACATTAAAATTTTCTTCCATTACTATCTCCCTTCTTAAAATAAATTATAAACTCATTTTTCAATAAATCAATAAAATATTACTATTTTATAATAATATTTTAATATTAACTAAAAAAATAACTTTAACTTAAACATTAAAGCTACTTTTATTATACATTAAGCATCATTCCTATTGTTAATATATTATTAGTTAAATTATTTAATCTTTTTATTTCATCAACAGTTGTATTATAAGTTCTAGCTATTCCATATAAAGTATCTCCTGGCATAACTATATGTACTCTTTTAGTATTAGAGCTCATACCATTAGGTATTATTAATTCTTCCCCAATTGAAAGTAAATTAGAACTTTTACCATTAGCTTGTTTTAATGTATCAACACTTATTCCAAACCTTTTAGCAATACTATAGAGTGAATCTCCGGCTTGAACTATATACGTATTTGCTCCATTACTCTCACTATCATCTATAACTCTAAGCCTTTGCCCTACACTTAAATTATTACTAGTAAGATTATTTAATGCTTTTAACTCATTTACTGTCATATTATACATTCCAGCAATCTTATATAAAGTATCTCCTGATTTCACAATATAAAAAGATTCATTATCCATTGGCATTTCACCCATTTCTGGAATTCTTAAAGTCATACCAATTGTAAGGTTATTACTTGTTAAATTATTAGCATTTTTAAGCTCATCTACACTTATTCCATATTCTCTTGCTATACTATAAAGTGTATCTCCCTTTTTAACCACATAATAATTACTACTTAACCCTTCAGGAGGAGTATAAGGTACCCCTATATAACCTGCAAGAGCTCTAACCACAGCTTCTGTTAAATCTTTCCAATTATTCTTAATTTGATTAGGATCATCTCCCGTTGAATCCGCAAAACCATATTCCACTATGATAGATTCATTATTAGGAGTATTTCTAAGCATATAATAATAATCTTTACTAGCATTACTAGG
>CANPYU010000159.1 GCA_947588665.1 uncultured Bacilli bacterium
TATGCACAGGCAATGTCTGCTCAAGCTCAAGCATATGAGGCTTCTGAAAAAAGATATAAACTTGCTATTTCTCAAGCTATCGCTGCTAACGCACATAAGGGGAATTATAAAGAAATTATTGAAAAGTATAATACATTTAGAAATGAGCATATGGATGATCCTATTGTTGCAGGAATGCAATTGTTGAGTGATCAATCTCTAAAAACACAATGGGCTAATTTATCTTATAATGGTACAATTGGTGGAGATAATATTTTATCTAAATTAGGAGATGCTGATATTGATGCTGTTTGGACAAATATGAAATCAACATCAGGGGCATTTGATTGGGCATTTAATGATGATCAAGCTAAACAGGCATCTGGAAATGTTGCAACTGAAATTGCAAGGCGTGAAGCTGAAGAAAAGAAGAAAAGTGGTTAATATAAAGGAGGAATAGAAAGGTGAATAATTATTTAATACCAGCAAATACAAAAAAATCACAATTATTGTTAGGTTTTTTTACACCAACTGATTTAATTATATTTATAGTGGGGTGTGTATGGACATTAATAATGGTACTTCTAATAAAAAGTATAAATATGGTAGTATTAGTACTTATTTTATTACCAGCATTAGTAGCTACTTTTTTAGTTATGCCAGTACCACATTATCATAATGTTTTGCAACTTTTGACAAATATATTTAATTTTTACACTAATAGAAGAAGATACTATTGGAAAGGATGGAGTATGTATGAAGAATTCGGATCAAATAACAGATAATCCTAAATATACTAGTACTTGGTTACCAATTAGGCAAATAATGAATGGAATGATTCAACTTGATGATGGAACCTATGTAACAGGAGTGAAAATTCAACCAAAAAACATATTTATTATGGGTTCACAAGCTCAAGATAGTATGATTTATAATTTAAGAAATTTTTATAATACTATAGATTACGAATTTTGGCTTATCATAGCTGATCGTCCAGTAGATATTAACTTATATTTAGCGGAATTACAAAAATTGTATAACAATTCTACTAGTAATGAAGCAAGAAAATTAATTTTACAAGACATAAATAAAGCAAATCAATTTATGAGTGTGGAATATAATGTCGTTGATACAGAATACTATTTAATTTTCCAAGATAAAAAATTAGAAATTTTACAAAAAAAACTGCACAATTTAATTAGTGGACTTGCTAATTGTGGTTTACAATCAAGTCAAACTAGTAATGAAGATTTAAGAATTATTCTAGATAATCTTCTTAATGGTGGAAATGCAATTAATTTTGGGACGGTGATGAGTTAATGAGTAATATTAAAAATGCTATTTCTCCAAAAGGAATGGAGTTTAAGCCAACTGAATTTATAATAAGTGGTAAATATTCTACTATAATTACTATTGTAACTTTTCCCAAAAATATTTATGTAGGTTATTTGTCTGATATAACAAATATATCTGGAGTTAAATTGGTTGTTAAGCATATTCCAATCCAATTTCAAGTTTTACAAAAAATGATTAATAAAGAAATAGCTGATTTAAAAACAAGATATCAATCAGAACATGATCAAACATTGCAAGAAAAAATAAGACAAGATTATGAATCATTGGAACAATTTATTGGCATGCTTGCTTCAACTGATGCTCGTATTTTTGATTTTCAAATGCATTTAATGATTACAGCTGATAGTAAAGAAGAACTTGATAATAAAAAAATGGAAGTTAAAAGTTATTTAAATGCCATGGGTATGGGTGGAGTATCTTTAATGTTTGAACAAGAAAAAGTACTTAAGAGTATTGTTCCAATATTTCCGCCACAAGATATTGAGCAAAGAATTGGTACGCCAATTCCATCTATTACTATTGCAGCGATGTATCCATTTGTTTTTGATAGTATTAAAGATCCAGGATTATCTTGTTTATTTGGAGTAGATTTCTCTGGTGGAGTAGTATTATTTAATCAATTTTTATATCAAATAAGAAAAGAAAATAATCGTAATAATGCTAATATGATATTACTAGGTACATCAGGAAGTGGTAAATCAACTGCTGCTAAATTATTACTTCGAACTCATATTAGAAATGGCTGTAAAATTGTTGCTATCGATCCTGAAGGAGAACTTGGAGATATGACTGAACTTATGGGTGGTGATTTCCTAGATCTTGGTAAGGGTGGCAATTTCGGAATGATTAATCCACTTGAAATAGTAATGGATGTAGATGAAGAAGAAATATCTCAAGGATTAGGTTATACTGTTTTAACTAGAACTTTGCAACAATTAAAAGCATTTATGAAATATTATAATCCATCTATTGAAGAAGATGTTTTAACATTATTTAGTGAAGTAGTTCAAGATACGTATAAAAGATTTAAAATAGATTTTGATACTGATTTTACTAAACTTACGAGAGATGATTATCCGACATTTGATGATGTATATGCTACAATTCAAGGAAGACTTTTATCAATGGTTGATGCTACTCATGAGCGAGATGTCATGGAAAGATTGGAATTAAAAGTAAGACCTTTAGTTAAAGAATTAAGATATTATTTTACTGGTAGAACTAGTATTCAAATTAATAGTGATTTTATTGTCTTTAATATAAAAGAACTTATGAATAGTGATGAGAATATTAAAAATGCTTTATTTTTCAATATTTTAAAGTTTGCTTGGGGCTTGTGTTTAGAAAAAGATGTTTTAACTGTTCTAATGGTTGATGAAGCTCATGTTCTTTTAGCTACTCACAATGAACTTGGAGCAGAATTTTTAGCTCAAATTCAAAGACGTAGTCGAAAATATAATACTGGTACAATTATCATTACTCAACAACCAACTGATTTTG
>CANPYU010000160.1 GCA_947588665.1 uncultured Bacilli bacterium
TGAAATTCAGTAACAGTGGCATTGTTGGTTGAAACTAAAGACATTGAATTATCATCAGACATTATTTTATATTTAATATCTGGATAATTCGTATTCATTATATCTTTTATATTATCGAATTGATCTCCTTTACGGATAATATAATATTTTGTTGAATCTAAATCATATCCTTTTGGAGCTTTAGTTTCAACATAATAATACAAGCAATCAGCATCCAAACTTGATTTTTCTGGTAAGATTACGCATCCATCTTTATCAGTAGTTCCAGTACATATATATTCTTTTTCATTAAAATTTATATTAACAAAATCTTTATAAAGTCCAATCTTTAAATCACTAATCAGTTTTACTTTTGCAGTTGTTTTATCACTATCAATACTTGCAGTATTACTTAATTCACCATTATAAATACCAGATAATTCTACTTCCGTATTATAAGTTATTGTAAAAGAATCTTTAGGATCAAAATCTACTCCATTATCACTTTCTTTTCCTTCACTTGGAAAAACATACTCAAAGCTTTTGTTTCCTTTTAATATAGAAGTAATATCTACTTCTTCTCTATATCCGTTAGAACCTTGTATAATTAGATTCCCAAAATATTTATGCTCACAACCATTAATACTTTCTGGATCTAAAGTATCAACTAAAGTTTTTCCTAATACTGAATAATCTTCTAATTTTGGATCATTTATTTTTATTGTCCAAGTAGCTACATATTTTCCCATTTCATTTTTTATAATATTTCCGCTTTTTTCTATTATAGGATTTTTAGGAATTTTTTCAGTCAATTTATATGATTTTTCTTCAATATCATTTCCAGAGATTATTACCTCATTTGAACAAGGATATAAATTATCATCATTAAAATTTTTTATATTTAATCTTACTAAATACGAAATAACATAATTACTACCACCATCTAAATCTAATTCACACTCTAAATTATTATCTACTTTTTCTATATTCAGTTTTTCTTCTGGTAGCCAATCTTTTTTGATAGTAAAACTATTTAAGTCAATTTTATTCAAATCACCAGAAAATATATCTTTTAATTTTACTTTTTTATTATCTCCATAATTAAATATGAAAATTTCATATTTAATACATTGATATCCTTCATCATCCTCTACAATTGATGATTTTTTATTAACTGAAATAGTACCATTATCTAAATAAAATTCTATCTTATCAGCATCTCCATCAAATTTTACTTCAACCTTATCCTTACCTTGCAAATCTTTTTGATTAAGAGTACAACTTATATCAATATATCCATAAATATCAGAATTTTGCTTAAACCAATTTTTATCAATAAAAGTTACAATTAACTTCCCATCTCTAATTTCCCAATTAGCTACATTCTTATCACCTGATTTAATATTACCTTTATCATTAATAAATTGTAAATACTCTATAGGTAAATCATAATAGAACTCTACATTTTCTATATTTTCCCATTCTAATCCATTATTTACTGAAAATTTAAATTCACATATTATATCAATATCTCTAGGTACATCTTTTTCATTATTTAAATAATTACCATCAGTATCTTTTAAAGAAGCATCAAATGATGTAGTTATACTTAAAAAAGATTTACTTTGAGTTGAATCCTCTGGAATCTCATTTAGTATTTTTTCACTATTATTTTCAAATATCTCTTGACTTTTGGCATCATTAAAAGAATTCGATAATCCCTTAACTACGACAGCTGTATTATTAGACGATAAAATTATTATAATGATCAAAATACTTATCAATATTTTTTTTATCTTTTTCATAAAGTCATCTCCTTAATTATAACTATTATCATTAAGCCAATTTGTACTATATTAAAATGAATTTTTTTATCTATAATTTCATAATCTTCTCTAGATATGTTTTCGTACATTAAAATTTCCATTTTTTATAATTAAAATCACATTTTTTTCATAAAATTCTCCACTTTTTAATAATTATAATTAAAATAATATTAATATAATTAATAAAATAAAAAAAGCTGTGCTAAATTATTGTTACACGGCTTTATATACGGAAAGATATTATAAATTTCTTTTTTAATTTTTAATTAAATTTTTATTAAAATTAATGCTATATTTAATTCCTAAAATAATTTAAATTCATAAAAATTATTATAAATAAAGTTTTCCGTATAATTACAAACTTAGCTACAGAAAACTTTTCTACTAAATAAAAATAATTTCTCTGCCAACCCTCTTTTCTATAAAAAATTAAGAGATACACTCTTTTGAAATGTACCCCCTAATTTAAAACTACGTATTTATAAATCTTAAGCATTATCTAATTTAAAACCACTTTATTTATAAAGCTTGAACTTTACCTAATTTGAAAAGCTATTACTATAACATATTATTATCATCTAACCATTTGAAAAATTTTGGATAGTCACCTTTAAACTGTAATGGATTTTCATTTATTAATTCCCTAATTTCTTCTTTATCCATATAGAAAATTTCTTGAATTCCGTCTTTATCATAATTTAATTCTCCATCATATACCAATTTATACATCTTTGAAAAAGAACTAGTATCAATATCATAAGGTTTAAAATATCCTATTTCTTCCAAATTAACATCTTTGATACCTAATTCCTCTTCTAATTCTCTATATGCTGCATGTTCATAAGATTCACCAGATGACACATGCCCTCCTACAGAACAATCATAACAATTTGGGAATAACCTTCTATTTGCACTTCTTTTTGGAACTATTATTTTATTATCACTTGTAAATATCATTATATTTATTACCCTAAAATTTCTCAAATTATTTTTGTATATGATATTTCTTT
>CANPYU010000161.1 GCA_947588665.1 uncultured Bacilli bacterium
AACTTCTCTATTCTCATTAATCATCCCTTCTTAATAATTGACTTATTATCAATCATATTAGAAATTTCTAACTTATATCAAAATTATACAATTCATAATGTCAAAAGTCAAGAAAAATGTCATTATTCGGACCGTTAAATTTAAATAATAAGAAATAAATGAGACAATTATACTGGTGATGCAGATGAATTATGGTAAAAAATTAAAAGAGTTTAGATTAGATAATGGATACACCCAACAGGATTTTGCTAATGTTTTAGGAGTAGCAAGAATTACATATAACCATTATGAAACCCAAGAAAAAATTATTCCTATAGAAAGATTAGCTGAATTAAGTAGAAAGTTTAATTTTTCTATTGATTATATTATGGGATTTTCAGATAAAGTTAACTATAAAGATAGCAATCCTAAAATTAATAAAGATCTTTCAAAAGAAAGACTTAAACAATTACGTAAAGAAAAGAAACTTACCCAGGATAAATTAGCTCAAAAATTAAAAGTGTCTAGGACTACAATTACAGAATATGAACGTGGAACAAATTTAATTGCTACATCTTTTTTATATTCTTTATGTAAAACTTATAAAATATCGGCTGATTATTTATTAGGAAGAATTGATTTTAATAATATATAAGGGTTCTATTAAGAACTTTTTTATGAAAAATGTAATTAATAATAAAAAAATTAAACTAAAGTTAGGGAGAAAAAATATGTCTGAGTTAAATATAATAATTGATAATTGAAATCATAAAGAATTAAAAGAATATTTAATGGCATTAAACGGCATTAAATTTGTAAAAATTAGTAATAATAGAAATTTATCTATTTATTTGAAATATGATTCAAATTTAATAACGGCCAAAATAATTAAAAAGGAACTTTTATTATTTTTAGATATAAAAATTCCCGCAATAATTTCATTTAATAAATATGCAAAATTAAAAACAGCAGATTATACGATAATTAAAGAAGATTTATATTGTTAATATTGTTTTAAAAATATAGTAGAAGAATTATTTGAAATCGATGGAATAGAAAAGGTTGAGAGCAATTTTACTGATGAATATTTCTTAAAAAATATGATGAAAGAGAAAAAATTGTTATAAATATAAAATATAATCCTAATATTTTAAATATAAGTAAAATAAAGCAAATTGAATTAAAATTAACTATATAAAAACATTATTAAAAAAGGTCAAAAACTATTAAACATTTTATTTTTTTCTTATTCTAGTTCTGGCATCTTTAATTGCTAATAATCTAGCGGCATATTCACTAGGTGGCATTTTATCTATTAATTTAATTTCTTCATTAGAAGTTGCTTCATCAAAATTTAGAGGTAATTTACTAATACTTTCATAAACATCTTCATTTGTAACAACATTTTTGGGTTTAAATATTAGGCTTTTTATATATTCTTCATTAAAATATGGCCATTCTTTAAATCTTTTTGCAACATATTTTTTCCATTCATCTTTTTCTATTTTGTTCCTTGTTGTAGGTTCTGTTTCCCAAATTTCATATTTTAAAGTAGCTAACGAATCTCTTAAATCAGAAATAGCTAGACCTTTATCCTCATATGGTTGCATATCAAAATTTTTGCCAATATTAACTTTAAAAAGTTTGCCATATTGTTCAGCCGCGACAGGAACAATTATTGCGTTTCCTTTTTTAGCTATATCTACTATTCCCCAATAACTTGGAAGCATAGGTAAATTAGGAGTTATATTCCAGGTTCCTTCAATAAAGTACATTAGATTACCACCATTTTTTAAATGTTCAATCATTTTTTCACTAACTTTTTTGCGATCTTCTTTAACTTTTTCGTTAAAGTAAAATACACCATTTAAGGCTAAAAATGGAGCGTCTATTATTCCTTGTATGTGTTCAAAATCTCCTGATAATAAGTAATAATGATCCTTTATGGCTTCACTTACTACTTCAATATCAAACTTACCAACATGAGTTACAGCATATATTATAGGCCTATTTGTTTTAGTTCTTTCATCTTTAATTATTTTATAACTAAAACCACCTAATCTATTTTTTAGTTTATATATTGCTAATATTAATTTATGGATTTTCTTTCTTTGTTCTAAAGTTAATTTACTATACCACATATTTTCATCTTTTGTCCTTAATTCATAATATAAAGATAAAAACTCTTTTGTTTTAATTTGTAATTCTTCTTCGGTTAAACTTTTATCTAAAATCTGTTTTTGTTTTTCTGCTAAAATATTCATAATAATGTCCTTTCAAGTAAAAGTATATCATTTTAGTAACTATATATAAGATAAATTAATTATTGTAGGTAATTTATAGATTATAACCTAATTTTTCTAATTCTATAATAGTTATGGCGGATAAATTATCTTTAGTTAATTTTTCTATTTCAAAAAATTCTGCTCCTAAAGAATCATCATTTACTTCATTAACTTCCATTTCTTTTTTTATTTCATTATTAAAATCTGTTATTTTATAAAATATTCCTGTATGGTGAACTTTTATTATTTCTTCTTTCCAAAACCACTTAAATGCAACAGAATCAGCATCAAATAATTCGGCATTAATTACTTCAATACCAACTTCTTCTTGTAACTCTCTTTTTAAGGCATATATTGGTCTTTCACAAAATTTTATAGTTCCACCTGGTAAATCTAATTTTCCGTCATAAGGTCCACCATTTTTATGAATTAACAAAATTTTATTATCTTTTATTACTAAACCGTAGGCTCCCAATTGTTTAAATTCTTTCATTT
>CANPYU010000162.1 GCA_947588665.1 uncultured Bacilli bacterium
TCTCAAGTATTTTTACAAGCAGGCGAAGAATATAAAGTTGAAGATTTATTAAAATGTATTGCTGTATCCAGTGCTAATGATGCCGTTGTTGCTATGGCTGAAAAAGTAAATGGCAGTGTTGATGCCTTTGTTTCAAACATGAATAAAAAAGCAGAGGAATTAGGACTAACAAATACCCATTTTGCTAATCCCCATGGTCTTGATAATGAAAATCATTATTCAACTGCTAGAGATATGAGTATTCTTGCTAAAGAATTATTAAAACATGAAGACATATTAAAATTTACATCTATTTATGAAGATTATTTAACTAAACCTGATGGCTCCCAAGTTTGGCTTGTAAACACTAATCGTTTAGTTAGATTTTATGATGGAGTAGATGGCTTAAAAACTGGTTATACTACTGATGCTGGTTATTGTTTGACTGCAACAGCCAAAAAAAATGATATGCGTCTAATAAGTGTTGTTATGAAATCCTCTAGCGCGGATGCTCGGAGTAAAGACACTGCTACACTTCTTACTTATGGTTTTAATTCTTTTAAAAATAACATAATTTATAATAAAGATCAAAGCTTAGGTAAGATCCCTGTTGAAAAAGGAAAAATAGAACAAGTAGAAGTTTATTTAAAAGAAAATGCGACCATCTTATTAGGTATAACTGAAAAAGTTGGGGATTATAGTTTTAATATTAAAGCTAATAAAATAACTGCCCCTCTAAAAAAGAATAGTATTATTGGAAGTGCTGAAATCATTGACAATGAAGGAAATATTATTGATGAAATAGACATTATTATTAAAGAAGATATAAAAAAAGCTAGTTTCTTTGATTATTTTAAACGCCATATGAAAACTATTACAGGAGGAAAATAGAGTCAACTATTGACTTTTTTCTTTTAAAAAACTATAATAAAAATACAAGCAAGGATGGCGGAATAGGTAGACGCGCTACTTTGAGGTGGTAGTGAATTTATTCGTGAGAGTTCAAATCTCTTTCCTTGCACCAAATAGATCAACTAATTTTTTAAATATAATAAAAAAATAAAAATGCACAATACTTAAAAAACTGTGCATTTTTTTATAATAAATTAAATTATAATAGAATTAAAAAAGAAAGTATCTAAAATGAAACCCATACAAGTATCGAAAATAATTTGCTAGAGAATTATTTAAAAAATAAAAGATCAATGCTATTTTAATGCTAATTAAATATAAAACCAAGTTAATTAGAATAAACTATATTTTTAGATTTCTTTTCTATTAATGTTTTTAGAAGTTAAAATTTTATTTTTATCTTTTTTATGAACAAATAAAATTTCGTAATTACAAGCATTAGCTATCTTTTCTAAAGTATCGAAATTAATATCTGTTTTTTCTCGTTCATAGTCACTTAAAGTCGTTCTTCCTAAAAATACTTTTTGGGCCAATTCTTCTTGAGAATAATTATTTTCTCTACGCATAGTTCTAATAATTTTACCTACCATTTTAATCACCAACTATATTGTCGCATTTTTCTAGACATTTTGCTTGACTTGTGGAAAAACCCGGAGTATAATTTCAATATAATATGTGGAATATCTCCACACAATATAGAAAACAGGTGTTTATTAAGTTATGAAAAAGAATAATAGGCTACTCCTAATTGTTGGAGTGTTATTACTTTTCGGGGGAATTGCATTCGCATACTTTGTAGGAAAAATGTTGAGTGCAGGACAAGGTGCTAGTGTTAAAGTAACAACCGCAAATATTAAAAATTCAGAATTAAATATAGAAGGAGAATTAAACTTTAATGTACCAGATATGTTACCAGGACATCAAGCAATATCAATATTAAAAGTAACCGCTAAAGGTAATAATGAACTTATACCATTTAATATAATATGGGAAGGAACAAATGAACTAGGAACACCACTTAATTTTACTGTGTATAAAACAAGTGATGAGAATCTTAACGAAACAGTTAAAGCTAAATGTGACCAGAAAAAAGAAAAGACTGGTGGACGTACAATGCTTTATGAGACATGCGATATATCAAATATAGATAAATTAGGAGAAGTTATAGGAACAGGAGAAATAACAACAAATGCTGAAAAAGCTGCAACAACAATAGCTCCAGACCAATTTATGACATCATTACCAGAACCAGGTTCAGTAATGTATTATTATGTAATATTAGAATATCCAAACTTACCAAATAATCAAAATACAGATATGGGGTTAGGATTTAATGGAGAAGTAAAAGTAGAACCATCAGAAACAGAACCAGATATCCAAATAGCGAGTGTTCAAGTAGAACAAGAAGATGGAACATATAAAGAACAAGAAGAAATACCAGAAGGATATACCATAGATACAAAACAAAGTAAATGCACCAATGAAGTAACCCCAAAATGGGATATGGCAAATAAAGGTTTATTAGTAAATAACTTAACTAAAAGTGGAACAACATGTAATTTATATTTTTATAAAGTAACACCGGAAAAGACTCTAGTAAAATTAGGCTATTCAAAATCACAAGGAGCCATAACGACTTTAACAGGGCCAAGTTGTGAAAGTACGTCTGACAATTGTGGTGGTGATGGAACAAACATGAAAGAAAATGGCGTTTATGATGCAGAAGATGATTATGGAATAAGTTATGTATTTAGAGGAACAATAGATAATAACTGGCTAAAGTTTGGGAAAGATGCTGATAAAGATATATGGTGGAGGATAAT
>CANPYU010000163.1 GCA_947588665.1 uncultured Bacilli bacterium
CAAGCCCCACATCCGATACACGCTTCTTCATTTACTACAATTTTTTTCATTTAAATATTCCTCCTAATAAAATTATTATAGCAAAACTTTTGTTAATTGCAAATATAGTTCTTTCAAATATTGTAAAAATATGTTATTATTATGCTAAAGGAATGTGGTTAAAAATGAAAACACGCATGGAAAAGTATTACGAAACAGAGAATATTACAACTCCGTTACGTGCCCAAAAAAATGTTGACCTTTATGAAAATATAAATAATTATGAAGTTGATGATTATAAATTAGATTCAAATGCAACAATACTTGATAATAATGCTAAAAATATAGATGTTGAACACATTAAAAAAATACTTGATACAAGATATAATAAAGAGCCAAAAAGAAAAAGTATTGCAATAGAACCTATAGAATATGAGGAAGAAAATATTAGTTTAGATGAAACCCGAGAATATGATATAAATGCTATTTTAGAAAAAGCTCGAAGTGAAAAAGAAGTAGATTATGAAAAAGAAAGATTAAAAAAAATTAGAGATACTCAATATGATATTTTAAATAGTTTGGTAATTGATAGTGATACAATAAAAGAAGAATTAGCTAAAGAACAAAATAAAGAATCTGAACCTAAAGAAAAAGAACAAAAAGAAAAATCTGAAGATAATGAACTAATGGATTTAATAAATACGATTACCATGCGAGAAATGGACAAAGAACTAAAAGAAAAAGAAATAGATCCTCTCGATATTTTAAGTGATTTAAGAGGAAATGAGGATACAGTTATAATTGGTGGCATGCAAGAAGAAGAAAGTGTTAACGAAACGTCTCCAATAATGTCTTTAGAGGAAGCCAAAGTAGCTCAAGATGAAATAAAAGAAAAACAAGCTGAAGAAGAAAAAATTGATAAGACAGCAAGTTTAACTAATACTTTAACTTTTACTCAAAGCGACTTTGATGATTTTAATGACTTAAAAAAAGAAGTTAAATCAAGTAGAGCTTTAATATATGTTGTTATAATATTAGTTAGTTTAATCTTAATTGCGGGCTTAGTAATATTCTTAAATAAATTTTTAAATATTGGTTTATTTTAAAGCATATATACTAATATGAAACATATTTTTAAAAGTAAGAATAAATATCAGAAAAAAATACTTAGTAAAATACTCTTTTTTACTATTATTTTAATTATTATATTTACTCTTTTTTTATTAATTAATTTTAATAAAAAAACGAATAAAAACATCTCCAATATAAGCAAAACTGAACTAAATAACTTAATATATAAATTTTTGACTGAAAGAATAAATAATGACATTTTAAATAAAGAGTCTTTAAAAAATATATTAATAATAAATAAAAATAAAAATGATGAAATATTATACGTTGATTTTAACTTAGATAATGCTTATAAATTATTAGACAAAATCTCACAAATATTAACTAATTCTTTAAAAGAAACTAAAAATGGTAATATTGATATAAATTACTATAATCAAGAATTAAGCACCAAAACTAATAGTTTAATTTTAAATATTCCTATCGGTAATTTATTTAATAGTTTATACTTTTATAATATAGGTCCTAAAATACCAGTTAAAATTAATTTTGTAGGTTCCTTATTAACTAATTTAGAAACTAAAATAACTAATTATGGTCTAAATAATGCTTTAGTAGAGGTATATGTTTATATAACTATAAATTGTGAGATAATATCTCCCTTTAAAATTGAACCATTAAACCTAAAATATAATTCAATTATCGCATCTTTAATGATTGAAGGAGAAGTTCCAAGTTTTTATAATGGCAATATTGAAAAAAATAGTGCTATTTATAGTAAAAGCTATGAATAAAAATATTTAATTATTTATAAGTTTATGATATAATCTATATATAATAAAGAGGTACAAATATGGCAAAAAGAAAACAAAAAAAAGATTCTTTAATCGCTTTTATTATTGCAATTGTAATTGCTCTTGCAATATATTATCAAGATGATATAAAAAGTTTTTTAGTTGAAAATATTCCTATATTTAATACATCTTATGCTTTAGAAGAAATACCCGCTTATAAAGGCAAGCCTTTTGTTTATATAAATAATAATGAGCCCAACTTTACTGAAAAAGATTATAACACCAAAGAACTAGAAATTTATAGTGATTTAGATATTTTAAAAAGGGCTGGTGTTGCTTTTGCTAAAGTTGGAATAGAAACTATGCCAACTGAAGAAAGAGGAAGCATTGGAATGATTAAACCAACCGGCTGGCACACCGTAAAATATGATTTTGTTGATGGCAAATATCTCTATAATCGTTGTCATTTAATTGGCTTTCAATTAACCGGCGAAAATGCCAATGAAAAAAATTTAATTACTTGTACTAGAAGTACAAACACTGGAACAATGTTAGATTATGAAAATAAAGTCGCTAATTATATTAAAAAAACTAACAATCATGTTTTATATCGGGTAACACCTATTTATGAAGGCAGTAATCTAGTTGCCAGTGGTATTGAAATGGAAGCTATATCAATTGAAGATAATGGAAAAGGTCTAAAATTCCATATTTATGTCTATAATGTTGAAGATGGAGTAGAAATAGATTATAAAACTGGTGATAGTAAAGAAGTAAATTAATATTCTCAGGATAAAATCATAAAATCGCAAAAATTAAGTTAATGTTAATAATTTTGTTATTTCTTTTTCAAAATTTGTATTT
>CANPYU010000164.1 GCA_947588665.1 uncultured Bacilli bacterium
CTTTTTAATATTAGGCTTTATCTTTGAAGATAAGTTACTTTATTTATTCGGGGCTAGTCATGCTAGCATTAAATTAGCTCATGACTATTTTACTATTATTTTAGCCGCCATACCTGTATATATGTTAGGTAACAGTATGAATGCTGTTATTAGGGCCGATGGCTCACCCAAATTTTCGATGGCTTCAACCGCGATTGGTGCTATTATTAACATTATCTTAGACCCTATCTTTATTTTTGGTTTTAACTGGGGAATAAAAGGTGCTGCCTATGCTACAATTATAGGTGAAATAGCGACTTTAATAGTTTCAATTATTTATTATACTCGTACTAAGACTTTTAAATTATCTTTAAATAGTTTTAAAATTAATTTTGGAGTTTTTAAAAATATTCTTAAATTAGGAATTTCTACTTTTATTACTCAAATGAGTATAGTTATTATTTCTTTAGTATGTAATATTATGCTTGCTAAATATGGAGCAAAAAGTAAATATGGTTCTGATATTCCTATCGCTGTTATTGGTATTGCCATGAAAGTATTTTCTATTGTTATAAATATCATTGTCGGTATTATTTTAGGTGCTCAACCAATTCTTGGCTATAACTTTGGGGCTAAAAATATTTCTCGCGTAAAAGAGACCTTTAAAAAAGTGGTTATTGCATCCACACTTGTTGGCATCATATCAACAATTATTTTTGAAATATGTCCTGGTGCTATTATAAGTATTTTTGGTTCTAATGAAGAATTATATATGGAATTTGCCACTTTAACATTTAGACTATTTTTAATGCTAGTAACATTAACATGTTTAATTAAAATGTGTTCAATATTTTTTCAAGCTGTAGGTGAACCTTTAAAAGCAACCATTTCATCTCTTACAAGAGATATTGTCTGCTTTGTTCCATTAGTTATTATTTTACCTAAATATTTTGGCATTAAAGGAGTCTTAATCGCATCTCCCATCGCTGATATTATTGGTATCATTATTACGATTATTTTAGTTATTATATTTTTTCATAATATTGCAACTATTAAAGAAAATGTTCCTAAAACTGCTTACTTAAAAGACTCTAAAGAAGGAATAATAATAACTATTTCTAGAACACATGGAAGTCAAGGAAAAGAAATAGGTAAACTTATCGCTGAAAAATTAGGTATACCATATTATTATAAAGAAATGACTGCGCTTGCCGCGAAAGAAAGTGGTCTTGATAAAGAATTTATTTCTAGTATTAATAGTAAAAAAGATATTATGCATGAGTTATATCTAACAACAACACCTGTAAAATATGCGATTGAAGCTCAAGAAAAAGTAATTAAAATGATTGCCGAAAAAGGTTCATGTGTTCTTGTTGGTCGCGCATCTGACTATGTCTTACGAAATAATAAAAATCTTATTCGTATATTTATCTATGCACCTAAAGATTATCGGATAAAAAAAGTCATGGAAATGTATAAAGATACTAAAGAAATGGCTCTAAAAAACATTGAAAAATCTGATAAGAATAGGGCGAGCTATTATGAAATGATATCTAACCAAAAATGGGGTAATCCTGAAAACTATGATTTATGTATTGACTCATCTATTGGTAAAGAAAAAACCGCGGATATTATCTGTGACTATATTAATAAGTTAAAATAAAGATAAATTAACACAAGTTTTTAAAGCTTGTGTTAATTTTTATCTATGATATAATATAAATGTTTAAATATGTATAAAGGAGGGCCTAACATGGAGAAATACCAAGAAATCGAGCGTAGTATTATCAAAAAATTTCGTAAAGGAATATGGACCAAATTTATTAAAGCTGTTAAAGATTATAACCTCATAGAAGAAAATGATAAAATCATGGTTTGTATAAGTGGGGGAAAGGATTCATTTTTACTTGCTAAATGTATTGAAGAAATAAAAAGACATGGTAAAATCCATTTTGATGCTCATTATGTTGTTATGGACCCAGGTTATAACCCTAAAAATAGAAAGTTAATTGAAAATAATGCCAAATTAATGAATATTCCTCTTGAAATATTTGAAAGTGACATTTTTGAAGTAGTAAATACTATCGCCTCTAAAAGCCCATGTTATCTTTGTGCTCGCATGCGAAGAGGCCATCTTTATAATCATGCTAAAGAATTAGGCTGTAACAAAATCGCGTTAGGCCATCACTTTGATGATGTAATTGAAACTACTTTACTATCTATGTTTTATGGTGCCGAGATTAAAACTATGCTCCCCAAACTTCCAAGTGATAACTTTGCAGGTCTAGAATTAATAAGACCCATGTATTTAGTAAAAGAAGCAGATATCATCGCGTGGAAAAACTATAATAATTTAACTTTTCTTAATTGTGCTTGTCGTTTTACTGAAAATAACCAAACTGCAAATGATAATAGCAAAAGATTAGAAATAAAAGAGTTAATTAAAAAATTGCGCACTATAAATGAAGATATTGACCATAATATTTTTAAAGCTTTAGATAATATAAATTTAAACTGTGTTTTAGGCACTAAAAAAGATGGTGTTTATAAAAGCTTTTTAGATGATTATAACACGTATAATATTGATTAGTAAATGGATGAAGTTGCAAATCATTTATTTATGAGTATAATATTATTACTCTTTTTAGAGTAAAAATTTATGCGATTGAGTTTAGGCAAATTATAACAAGGGTCTTAAGT
>CANPYU010000165.1 GCA_947588665.1 uncultured Bacilli bacterium
CTTTAATTAATAGTATTATAAATCAAATTAAAAGACAAATAAGTAAAAATGATACCTATTTGTCAACAGTCTGAAACAAGTTCAAAATTGAACTTGTTTTTTTATAGTTTCATGGTTTGTTTTAGTTTTCTAATCACCTTTTTTTCAATTCTAGAAATATAACTTTGGGAAATTCCTAGTTTTTCCGCCACTTCTTTTTGAGTAAATTCCTCGGTATTATTTAGACCATATCTTAAAGTCATTATCTCCTTTTCTCTATCATCAAGAGTATTTATCTCTTTTTCTAATATTTCCTTGTTTAAGATTTTTTCATATTCATTAGGAACATAGTCGATCTCGGTTCCTAATATATCTTCTAAATGAAGTTCATTTCCTTCAGCATCATAATTTAGAGCATCTTCAAATGATATCTCCCCTCTTCTTTTTTTATTTTTCCGAAGAAACATTAATATTTCATTAGATATACATCGGGAAGCATAAGTTGCTAGTTTTATATTTTTATCTAATTTATAAGTATTAATTCCTTTTATTAAACCAATTGAACCAATACTAACTAAATCTTCGACATCATAGCCAGTATTTTCATATTTTTTGGCTAGAAAAACTACTAATCTTAAATTATGTTCAATAAGTTTATTTTTAGCATCACTATCTCCTTTCCCAGCTTTTATTACCGCATCTCGTTCTTCAGCTTCACTTAGGGGTGGTGGCAGTTTATCAGTTGCTCCCACAAAGAAGCATTCATTGTATTTACTTTTTAGCCAATTAAGTATTTTGTTAATCATATATCCTCCAAAATTTGATAATTTAATAAACATTCTATACCATTTAGTTTAAATGAAGTCTCACTTAAACCAATTAAATAATTTTTTAATTCTTGATTATTAAGATAAATTTTTTCAGGTTTAAAACATTCTAATAAAGAATGATGATTTAAACTATTATAGGGAATATACATAGGACTTCTAATATTATATTTACCTTTAATTAGCTTTTTATTTAATAGAATTATGGGTTTATTAGTAATCGGGTCTTTTAGTTTGTTACCGGTATCTAAAAAAGCCGGAATAGTTAGGCTGGTAGTAGAATCAAAAAAGATTGTTATTTTATAATAGTAGTTTTTAATTTCTTTTAAAATATTTAAACTTTTTATAAATACATAAAGAATAAAAGGTGCTAGTAATAAGATAAATAAATAATTAATAGTAAGACCATGATAATAAAAGACTAAGCCATGATTTTGATAAGAAAATTCTATTTTAAGGAAATATAAGAAACCACCTAAAATAATACTAACCATATAAAAATATATTATATTACTTAATGTATATTTGATATTTTTATAACCAAAAGCAATTAATACCATAAAAAGAGCTAAAATAACTTTTAATAGAAATAGTAATAATTTAGGTATATTAATAAATAAACTTAATAAAGATATACTACCTAATAAAGATGATAATAATAATTTAGATATATGGCTATATCTTTTTAGGGCAATATTGACAGTTAATAATAAAGCAAAATCAATTATAAAATTTATTAAAAAAATAATATCTAAATATATAACCATTTTTTATTCACCAATTAGATTATAATATATTTAGATTAAAATATTTGTCAAACGATGGTTCTATTTTTAAATTATTTAAAAAAATAGGACCATAGGTCCTATTTGCAAGCTTTATTTCAAAGCTTATATGTTATTCTAAGTAAATATTTGAGGTTTACTTAGCAATATTATTATAACATAGTTTTTTATAATTTACTAGGAGTAACTTAACTTTTTCTATTAGTTTTAAAAATCAAATAAACTTAATTGGCTTGTTTCGGGAAGATTACCAAAAACTCCAAGAGAACGAAGTTTATCAACAGTTGTTGCATTAACATGACCACGAGAGCCAAAATCTTCAATACTATAGAATGGTTTAATATTTCTTTCTTCGATTATTTTGCTTGCTACAGAGTCCCCAAGACCATCTAAAGTTCTAAAAGGACAAATAAGAGTTTTTTTATCTTCGGCAATAATAAAGTTTTTACCATCACTTTTTTCAATATCAATATTACCAAATTTAAAACCACGCGCGGTTGCTTCTAAACATAATTTTAAAGTTTCTAAAACACTGGTTTCTTTGTTAGTTGCAGAATAACCTTTATTTATAATTTCATTCATTTTAGCTTTAATCGCATCATAACCTTTAACCATAGTTTCTAAATCAAAGTCATCAAAACGAGTAGAAAAATAAGTGGCATAATAAACCTCGGGATAATGAACTTTAAAATAAGCAATTCTAAAGGCACTCATAACATAGGCAGCAGCATGCGCTTTAGGGAACATGTATTTGATTTTGCCACAGGATTCTATGAACCAAGATTCAATACCAGCATCTTCCATTTCTTTTTTGAATTTAGCCCAACCTTCAGGGTCTTTAGAGGCTTTTCCTTTACGAACAAATTCCATGATTTTAAAAGCTTTAATGGGAGCCATACCTTTATACATTAAGTAGACCATGATATCATCACGACAACCAATAACATCACTAAAAGGGACAACATTATTCTTGATTAATTCTTGAGCATTACCGAGCCATACATCGGTCCCGTGGGATAAACCAGAAATTTTAATAAGTCCGGCAAAAGTTTTAGGTTTAGTATCAACAAG
>CANPYU010000166.1 GCA_947588665.1 uncultured Bacilli bacterium
GCAAACTAAAATATCCCGAAAATACCATTATAATAACCGGTTCATCCGGAAAAGGAAGCACTTCTAAACTTATTGCAAATACTTTAAAAAAAACAAATGTGAAAGTTACATTTAATGAAAGTGGCTCTAACCTCGACCGTGGTATTACTACAACTTTACTTAAAAATTGTACTTTAACAGGTAAAATCAAAACTGATTATATAGTCTTAGAAATGGATGAAAGATACACCAAAAAAGCTTTTAAATATCTTAAACCTAAATATGTTATTATAACTAATTTAACTAAAGACCAACCTCCCCGTCAACATTATATTGATTTAGTTTATGAAGATATTTTAGCAAGCATTCCAAAAAATACTACTATAATTACTAACATGGATGACCCTTATTTAAGAAATTTTTCTAAAGATTTACCTAATAATATAATTTATTATAGTTTAAAAGAAAACAAATATAGCTATAAAAAACAAATATTTGAAAATTTAAATATTTATCGTTGTCCATTTTGTAATACTATCTTAAAATATAAATATTATAACTTTGAAACTTTAGGTAATTATTATTGCCCCAACTGTAATTTTAAATATGAAGAACCCAATTATTTAGGTACTAATCTTGATTTAGAGTCATGTTCACTCACTATTAATAAAAATGAATACCCTATCGGGGGGAATATGTTATACAATGCTTATAACACTTTAACCGCATATACTGCTTTAAAAGAATTAAATATAGAGGATAATATTATTAAAGAAAGTTTCGAAGAAAATAATATATCTAAAACTATAACTTTTTCTAATTATGATAAAACCTTTATAGCACTTTCATGTAAAGCCGAAAATGCTACTACATATAATCAAGCTATATTTAAAACAATTAATGATAAAGATAAAAAAGATATTATTATTGGTTGGAAAGAAATATCTCGAAGATATAACCATTATGATGTTTCTTGGCTATATGATATTGAATTTGAATTACTAGCCACTACCGCTCATAAATTTTATGCCTGTGGAATTGATGCAAAAAATATTGCTAAACGTTTAATTTTAGGTGGTATTCCTGAAGAAAAAATAGTTCTTGCTCCATCCCTTACCAATATTAAAGATGAACTTTTAAAAGATGATGTAACAAAAGTATATGGTATCTTAAACTTTGATTATATGTACCCATTTAAAGAGACATTTAAGGAGGATAACAATGAAAATTAATATCGCTCATTTATTTTCTGATATTTTAAATCTTTATGGTGAAAATGGTAATATTAAAGCTCTAAAATATGCCTTAGAAAAAAAAGGCTTCGAAGTAAACATAACAAACGTTACTTTAGAAGATAATTTAGAACTTCCTCAATATGATTTTATTTATATTGGAAGTGGTGAACCCCACAATTTAAAGTTAGCTAAAGAAAAACTTAAAGATTATAAAAATGATTTTTTAAATTATATTAAAAAAGATAAAATAATGTTAGTAACCGGAAGTGCTCTAAGTGTTTTTGACTTTTTGGATTTATACGAAATAAGTGAAGAAAAAGAATTTAAAGTCGCAGATGTAACCGCGACCACTTCTTTATGTAATGGTAAAATATATGCTTTTCAAAACACTCAATATTTAATAAAATCAACTACTAATTTAATATTTAATTTAGAAACCGGTTATGGTAATAATACTACCATGCTAGAAGGCTTTAAAGAAAACAACTTTTATGTAACTTCTCTTATTGGTCCCCTACTTGCTAGAAATGATAATTTAACCCAATATTTTACTAATATTTTAATGGAAAATACTAATCAGAGGAATATTTAAATCTTCTTTTTAAATGGCAAAAATATCTATAAAATGATTTTCCTTTATTGACTATAAAAATGTTCTGTTTTATAATTTATAATAAAGGAGGAGTTGAAAATGAAAGAGGAAAATAAGAAAGGAACAACAACCAAGACTACTACCAGAAAAACAACTTCTAGTTCAAAAACAACATCTAAGGCTCCAACTAAAGCAACTGTAAAGATGGCTGCTGAAAAAACATCATCAGCTAAAGTTAAAACAGTTGATAAAGTTGAACTTCAAGTTGCAAAACCAGCTAAAAGAAATGTTGCTATTGAACTTTGGCGTTTCATAATCGCGATTACTATTATTGGATTCCATACTGGTTGGATTATTGCTCGTAGTTGCGATGGTACCAATGGCTATTGGATGGAAACAAGTAATTGGTTCTTTGGATCAAGCGAAGTATTATTAATCTTTACTTTAACTGCTGGTTATTTCATGGTATCGCATTTCAAAAAAAGAAATCAAAATGTCGACTACCAAAAAAGAAGTGCTACATCTCGGGCTTGGGAATACACTTGGAGCCGCATTAAAGGTTTAATCCCTGTATTAATTCTTGGTTATATTTTAGGTATTTTAATCAGTACAAAATTCTATTATCCTGATTATACATTCCAACAAATATGTACAATGACTATTAATAGTGCTTGGGAATTTTTAGGCTTCCATGCCGTAGGATTACGTAGTACTGGCAGCGAATTCTTTAATTTGAATGGCCCATTATGGTTTATATCTGCAATAATTATTGTTGGTTATTTCCTATATTGGGGACTATGCAAAAGTGAAGATACTATTCGTGGCCTAGTTGCTCC
>CANPYU010000167.1 GCA_947588665.1 uncultured Bacilli bacterium
TTGTAATTAAATTATTAGTATCTTTTATTTTATTATTTAATTCTAGAATAATATTTTTTATTGATTTATTTAAAAAAGATATTTTAGTAATTAAAAAGATTATAATAAGTAGTAATAAAATAATTAAAATATATATACTCATTATAATCTTCCCTTCTATTTTAGATTTTTTTTATTAAAAATAATTATACCACTGGTAATAAATATTATATCATTAAATAAAGAATAGAAAAGCATTTTAGGTGATACTTCTTCATCATAAATTTTTAGGCCAATGCCAAAGGGATTAATATTTAAGAAAAATTTAAATATTTTTCGTTTTGAGGGAGATAAATAAAGAGGATTTTTTTCTTCTTTGGAAATATATGAGCCGTCAGTATTCATGATAGTATTAGTTGTATATTCTATTTCTTCTAACCGACTTTTTGTTAGTAAACCGCCTATTAAGAAAGCAAAAATAGTAACAAGAGATATAATTGTCACAATAACTTTATCTGATGCAACCATACCAATAAAAGTAAAAATACTAGCATAAGTAATTAAATTTATAAAAGTATATAAAATTAAGGGAAGAAAAGCTTTTAAGTTAATATTAACTGGGTTAAATAAAGGTAGGCCAATTACTAAAATTAAAAACATATAAATAAACATTAATAAAAAACTAATTAAAATAATAGTTAATAAATTACTGAGATAAATACTTAGTCTTGAGTGTCCTGCAAATATTTTAAGACGAGTGGTATTATCGGAGTTATCGCCAAGAAATAGACTGGTAATTAAAGCGATAAAATAACCAATAATGTTAATAAAATTTAAAGTTAATTCTTCTATTTCAATATAACTATGATATTTTTTTAGACTTATATATTTATTTACAAGTATAAAGGTGGCATAAAGAATAGTTAAAATAATAATGGTTAAAAACGCTTTATTTTTCTTTAGGCGATAGAAATTAGCATTTAATAGATTAATCATAATTATCACCACCAATCAAATTAATAAAATAATTTTCAAGAGTTTCTTTTTTTTCATGGATTTCTAAAACATTACAATTAACTTTATTTAGGTCTAATATGATTTTAGAAATATCATTTTTATTATAAATATTTAGTTTTTCATTGTTTATAACTTCATAAGAGATATTATTTATTTCACAATATTTAACAGCTTCTTTTATATTATTAACTTTTAGTTCTAGTTTTTGATTTAAATTTTTAGTTAATTCTTCCCTACTTATTTCTTTTATAATATGGCCTTTTTCAATAAAGCCATAATGGGTGGCAATTTTGGATAATTCATCAAGATAATGACTGGATATTAAAATAGTTACTCCATATTTTTGATTTAATGTTATTATTAGTTCTCTAATATCAATTATACCTTCAGGGTCTAAGCCATTTATAGGTTCATCTAATATCAAAAAATCGGGGTGGCTTACAAAAGACATGGCAATGGCTAGTCTTTCTTTCATGCCTAATGAAAAATTACTTACTTTTTTGGTTTCATTATTTAAATGCACTAATTTTAATAATTCTGGTATATCATCATAATTAGATAGACCAATAATTTTATAAGCTTCAATTAAATTTTCTTTCGCAGTTAAACTAGATATTAGCATGGGATTCTCAATTAAAGCCCCAATTCTTTTACGAGTATTTGACATTTTTTTATTATTATTTGATATTCCAAATAATTCATAACTACCACCGGTGGGATTTATAAGTCCTGAGATTAGGCGAAGTAAAGTTGTTTTTCCGGCACCATTTTTGCCAATTAAACCATAGATAGCTCCTTTTTTTAAATGAAGAGATGCATTATCTACAGCTTTAAATTTTTGATATTTTTTAGTTAGATTATGAGTTGTTAAAATATATTCCATGATATCCTCCTTCTTTTTTATTATTATAAAATAAAAAAGTTAAGATAATGGTTAAGAAAAGATTAAGATTTAGTTAAGATTTTATTCATCTATTAATTTATACCCTATACCCCAGACTGATTCAATATAATTTTTAGAAGTATATTTGCTTATTTTCTTTTTTAAATTACTGATATGAACTTTTAGAGATAGTTCATCACAATCTTGGGTATCCATACTTATTAGTTCTAATAATAAACTTTTAGAGATAACATTTTCTTTATTAATTAATAGTTGTTTTAAAATAGCATATTCGGTTTTAGTTAATTTAACTTCCTTATTATTTATTAATAAATTATGGTTAGTTTTAAGAGTTAATTCTTTAAAATTTAGATTACCATCTTTTTTATTCCTTAATTGGACTTTAATGCGGGCAAGTAATTCATCATTATCAAATGGTTTAGTTAAATAATCAGAGGCTCCATTTAAAAGATTAGTTACTTTATCTTTACTAGATATTTTAGCGCTTAAAACAATAATGGGAATATGATTATATCTTTTAATTATTTCTTCACCATTTAGGCCGGGTAACATTAAATCTAGAAGAATTAAATCAACTGGTTCTTTTTCTAAAATCATAAGAGCTTCCGTACCAGAATAAGCATCTATTACTTTATATTCTAGTAATAATTCTTTTAAAAGATTATGAATAGTTAAATCATCTTCAACAATTAATATTTTTATCATAAGGCACCTTTATTTTTGACATT
>CANPYU010000168.1 GCA_947588665.1 uncultured Bacilli bacterium
GTAGATATAGCAATATCTGGTCTTATACTTCTTATTTCCTTAATTTTATTAAAGAAATAATCTAAATCATATTTACGATTCATCAATTTTAAAACATGATTACTACCTGCTTGTAAAGGTATATGTAAATGATTACAGAACTTTTTATTATTCTTTAACATATCCATAAATTTATCATTAAGTTCAGTTATTTCCACACTAGAAAGTCTAATTCGATCTAATCCATCTATTTTAGTAAGTTCATTAATGACATCAACTAAATCTTTACCTTCATAATTATAAGAACCTGTATGAATACCAGTTAAAACTATTTCATGATGATCAGTATTAACTAATTCTTTGGCTTCTTCAATAATTTCCGAAAAATTTTTACTACGACATTTTCCACGCATAAATGGAATTATACAATATGAACAAAAATTATCACAGCCATCTTGTATTTTGATAAATGCCCTTGTATGATCAAAATCATTAATTTTCATATTTTCAAAGGATAAATCACGATTTTTATCAAAATAATTATATTTTTCTTTTGTTTTTAGGTAATCGTTTATAATTTCTGGTAATTTAGATTTATTAATATTGCCTAAAAGAATATCAATATTCATATCTTGATATTCCGTAAAATTATTTTGGACACTACAACCAACAACAGCTAAAATACTCTCGGGATTTTCTCTTCTTACTCTTCTTACAAATTTTTTACACTTACTATCAGCAGTATTTGTTACTGTACATGTATTTATAATTATAATATCTGCTTGATTCATTTCACTTACAAAAAGAAAACCACTTTTTAAAAGTGACTCTTTAATATAATTTGATTCATAAGTATTTACTTTACAACCAAAAGTTTCAATATAAAACTTCATTTTAAACCACCCTTTAATTTAATAATTTATTAAGCTCTTTTAAAGCAGTTAAAAAAGCTTCTTCTTTTTCATAACTTATAACTCTTACTTCTTTAATTTTTACTTGTTCATTTTTATTTACTAAATCATTTAAATTAACTTTTTTAACAATTAAATCATCTAACATTTCTTCTTTTTCATAATTAATTGCATATTTATTTTGTTTTTGCAATAATTCATCATAACTAATAATAGCTTTTTCTTCTTGATCTTTTTCATAAGAATCACAACTTAAATTGCCTTTTAATTTATCTTCTTGTAATTTTTTAGTTAATCCTTCTAAATCTAATAATTCATCTTCTTCATCATTATAAGCAATTTCAGCAATATTATCTTCTTTTTTTATCTCTTCAATTTTTTCAGTTAATTCTTTATTTTCTTCTTTGTTCTTATCATTATTATTTGTTGGTGGAAAAAAATCATCTTCATTAAAAGAATCATCTTTATTTATTTTAATGAAATATATTAAAGTCACTATTAAAATAAGTAAAGTTATTACTGCAATAAAGAAGGTTATATCAACAAACCCTAAACATTTTATAAAAGTAATAATATCTTTAAAAAAATTCATTAATAATCACCACATAATTATTTTAACACTTATAATATATAAAAATAAGTGTCTAACATCTGCTTTACACAAACTTATGCAAATATTGACACTTATTATAACATATGTATTTACAGTTAGCAATTATTATTTAGTTACAATTTTATAAGGATTATCAAATGTACCATTACCAGTTACTTCTATATTTTTAACTAAATTAATAACAGGTCTTACTCTTTCATATGTACTTCCATTAATATTTGTTTTAATACTACCATTACTATCAACAATAAACATATTAATTGTTGTATCATTACCTTGTGCTCCACTCATTGTATACCAACCATCTTTTATATTATCATTATATAAATAATAATTTTGATTAGTATTTGTTGGGCTTGCTCCTGCTAATATAACTTCATCTATAGATAAAATACCTATATTATTACTAATTATATTGCCAAGACAATTTAAAGTAGGAATTTTATTGGTCATAATTCTTGCATAAGCTAAATAATTATTAGCATCATCATGACTAACATCATTACAATATTTAGTTGTAGCAATATAATTAGTATAATTTCTTAAGTTTTCTTGATACCAATTTTCTAAAGCCGTATTAATATATGAATCTTGATAAAAATTAGATTTTGATTCAGATGTTTTATAATTAGCACTTTCATTAATGATATCATCTAAAATAATTCTTACTGTTCCATCGCCATTAATTCTAACTATTCGCCAAGTAAAATTAGCAAAAGAAACATAATTATCTTTTACATCTCCTCTCAAATAATAACTAACTCCAGAATCATCACCATTTTTAATTAAACCTTCATCATCTAGAGCAACTTCCTCACCTACTTTAGTTAAAGCATCATCAGATGGCTTACTATTTTCAAGTATAATATCAGCGAATGTTTTAATTACTCTATTTTGAGGGCGGATATTTATAGTTCCTTTTAAGCTGTCTTTACCTGTATTGGTAAGTTCAATAATATATTCTTTAGTTTCTTTTGTATCAATACTAACAAAATCAGTATTAATTTCGTCACTACTTTTTAAATTACCTTCCATTACAGATTTACCATTATATAATATTTTATAAGTTCCTTCACCACGT
>CANPYU010000169.1 GCA_947588665.1 uncultured Bacilli bacterium
ATTTAATTCTAATTTATTAATTTTAGAAACACATTCAACAATAGTTGCTACCTCACTACCAAAAATACTTTCTAATTCTTCTTTTGTAGAATTGCCATGATTTAATACTTCATGTAAAAGTGATGCCACAATAGTTGTTTCATCAACATTTAAAGTAGTTAATATATCAGTAACATGCAAAGGATGGGAAATATAATCATCGCCTGATTGCCTTTTTAATCCTTCATGCTTACTACTAGCAAAATTATATGCTTCTTTTATTCTTTCAATTGAATCTTTTTCTAAATAATCAAGTTTATTAAGTATAGTTTGTAAATCAATTTTGGTATCTTTCAATTATATCATTCCTATTCATTTATATTTTGATATTTTATTAAATTTTTCTTTAAATAAATATCTAATTTAATTGCATCAATGTTTAATATATTATCAACTAACTCATAAATGCGTAAATCTTTTTTATTTTGCCAAATATTTTCAACACAATAATTCCAAATATCTTTTTCTTTTATATAATATATTTTTTCTCTTTTAAGTTCAGCTACTTTTGTTTTTAATGCAGGTAATATTTTTAAATAAAGTTCATTAACATTATTATATTTTTCGCCTTCTTTAACCATAAAAGTAGTCCTTCTTTCATAATATTATTATATAACATTTTATTTTTCTTTTAAAGGTGAATTATGAAATCTAAAAATATCTTTATTAAATCTACATTAATTTTAATACTAGGTGGTATTATTACTAAAATACTGGCCTTTATTATTAGAATAATTTATACAAGAATAGTGGGAGCTGAAGTTTTAGGCTTATATTCTTTAGTTACACCAACCTACTCTCTACTTATAACAATTGCAACACTTGCCCTCCCTACAACAATCTCGAAATTAATAGCGGAAAATAAACATAATAATTTAAAGATAATTTCAACCTCAACTATTCTTATCATGGCTATTAATTTTGTTGTATTATTATTTATGCTATTATCTGCTAAATTTATTGCGGTCAATCTTTTACATGAAGAAAGATGCTACTTACTTATTATTGCCATGAGTTTAACTTTTCCCATTATTTCTATTTCTTGTATTATTAAAGGATACTTTTATGGGAAACAAAATATGGTTCCTAATGTTGTATCTAACATTATTGAAGAATTAGTAAGAGGCACTTTAATTTATCTATTTGTGCCTACTATTATGGCAAAAAGTGAAATTTTAGCAGCTGCCTCTTTATTTATTATCTCATTTTTTGAAGAAGTTGTTTCCATATTTGTTAATCTCTTATTCTTACCTAAACACATCAAAATTAAAAAACATGATTTAATCCCAGATAAATATACTTTAAAAAATATTTTAAATATTTCTCTTCCCACTGTATCATCTAGAATAATTGGTAATATTGGTTATTTTTTTGAGCCCATAATTCTTACTAATTTACTTTTATTTTCCGGATACTCTAATAATTATATTTTAGTTGAATATGGAGCTTATAATGCTTATTCTATTGCTATTTTAACGGTGCCATCATTCTTTATTACGGCTATATCTTCTTCTTTAATCCCGGAGGTTAGTAAAAATTATTTACAATGTAATTATACGTGTATGAAAAAAAGACTTAAGGAAGCTTTAACTTTTGCTTTATTTATTGGTATTAGTTATTCTATTATTTTAATGTTTTTTGGCGATACTATTCTAAAATTTTTATATAATACTCATCTAGGTATTAATTACATCAATATACTAGCTCCAATATTTCCTTTATTTTATATTGAAAATATTTTAATTAGTTACTTACAAGCTTTAGATAAAGCACATATTACAATGAAAATAACTATCATCGGTGTCATTGTCAAATTAGTTGTTCTTGCCAGTACTTCTCTAATGCATATTGGTATGTATTCTTTAATTGCATCAGAAATTGCTAACATCTTCTTAGTAGTATTTTTAAATATATATTATGTTTATAAATTTACTAAAAAATTATAAATACCATAACTTTTTATCATCTTTATAAACTTCTTTAATAAAACCACAACCTAGACATTCTTCCCCTAAATATAAAACACAGGCTTGTCCTGGTGTTACTGATTTAGCTTTATCTTTATATTTAACTAAAATTTGGTTATTTTCTAAATATTCCAGTTCAACTGGAACATCAGTACTACGATATCTAAATTTAGCCGTACAAAACGTAGGATGAGTAGCACTTATAAAATTGACATTTTCAATTAAACAAGCATCACTATATAAATATTCTTCATCACCAATAGTTACATATAAGATATTTTTCTTAACATCTTTACCACAGACAAAATGTCTTTCTTCATAACCAGATATACCAACATTTTTTCTTTGCCCAATAGTATAATTCATTAATCCTTTATGTTCACCGATAACTTCACCAGTTTTAACATTTATTATTGGACCTTTATTTTCTTTTAAAAAGTTTTTCAAAAATTTTTGAAAATTTCTTTCACCAATAAAACAAATACCGGTTGAATCTTTTTTATCTGCTACTACAAGTCCTTGTTCATCAGCAATCTTTCTTACTTCACTTTTAAATAACTGACCGATGGGAAACATC
>CANPYU010000170.1 GCA_947588665.1 uncultured Bacilli bacterium
ATCCAAAGGCTGAGACTCTTAGTGCTGCGGGTATTCCTTTAATTAATAACGGAAAAGAAATATGGGTAGATAATGGGGAATATCATAACTTAGTTATTGGTTCGACTGGTTCAGGTAAGACTCAGACAGTAGTTAAACCAATGGTTAATTTACTCGCTAAAAAGGGTGAGTCAATGATTATTACGGATCCTAAAGGAGAAATATATAAATATGCGGCGACTGCTTTAAAAGAACGAGGATATAAGATTATTGTTTTAAATTTTAGAGAGCCTAATAAAGGAAATGCTTGGAATCCTTTAACTCTTCCTTATCGTTATTTTAAAGAAGGTAATACTGATAAATCAACTGAGTTATTAGATGATGTAGCGTTAAATATATTATATGATCAAACCAAAAAAGGGGGAGATTCGGATTTCTGGGAGAAAAGTGCCGCTGATTATTTTTCAGGGTTAGCTTTAGGGTTATTTTATGATGCGAAAGAAAAAGAAGTTAATTTAAATAGTATTAATTATATGAGTTCAATTGGGGAAGAAAGATATGCGACTTCTACATATATTAAAGAATATTTTAATATGAAGGGGCAAGAGTCTAGTCCATATATTTTTGCTTCAAATACGATTAATGCGCCAAATGAGACTAGGGGAGGTATTTTATCTACTTTTAGACAGAAAATAAGACTTTTTTCTTCAAGAGAAAGTTTAAGCGAAATGCTTGCTTATAGTGATTTTGATATGGCTAGTATTGGGAAAGAAAAAACAGCTGTATTTATGATTATTCATGATGAAAAGAAAACTTATCATGCTTTAATGACAATATTTATTAAACAATGTTATGAAACACTTATTGATGTTGCTCAAGAAAATGGGGGGAAATTACCTTTTAGAACTAACTTTATATTAGATGAGTTTGCTAATATGCCACCACTTAAAGATGTTGATTCAATGGTAAGTGCGGCTCGTTCTAGAGATATTAGATTTACATTTATTATTCAAAATTTTGCTCAATTAAATGATGTTTATGGTAAAGAAGTAGCAGAAATAATTAAGGGTAACTGTGGGAATTTAGTTTATTTAATAAGTACAGAGTTGGCAGCATTAGAAGAAATATCAAAGATGTGTGGTGAGGTTAAGTCAAAAGAAAAAGATAAGACAGCATCAACTCCTTTAGTAACAGTTTCAGATTTGCAAAAATTAAAATTATTTGAAGCAATTATTATACGTTTAAGAAAAAATCCATTTAAAACTAAATTAGAACCTGATTTTAAAATGGATTGGGGAATGAATAGAGAAGAAGCTCCATATCCTGAAAGAGATGTTAAGAAGATTGAACTTTTTGATGTTAAAAACTTTGTTATGGAAGAACGCCGAAAACAAATGATGAATAATTTAGAAAATAAAGATATGAATAATCCGTTTAGTAATCCTTTTGCTAATCCTTTTGGACCTAATACTTCACCTTTTCAAGGAGGAATGGGAGTAAGCACTCCAATAAGTTCTAATCCTTTTAATGCAAATCCAATGTTTGATAAACCAATGAGTAGTTTATCAGATGCAGATATTGATGCCATGATGAAAGATATTGATCGAAGACTTAAAGAATTAGATGAAGAAGAGGAAAAAGAAAAAGCTCTTAAAGAAAAAAATAAAGAGATTAAAAATGATAATCCTTTAAATAATTTGGAAGTAAAAGAAGAAACTAAAGTAGATAATAATATAAATAATAAACAAAATGAAGAAGAAATTAATGAAAGAAAAGATGATGATAATACAACTCAAGATAAACCAAAGATTAATGTTGATGCAGATAGTATTATTGTTAATGAAAATGTAGTTACTGATGATGAATTTTTTGATGATTTCTTTAATGAGTAAGAGATAATTTTACTTTTTGTTAAGAGAGGCTTTTATTATAAGGCTTTTTTTAATCTTTTCATATTATGTTATAGTGATATATATGAAAAGATTAGATATTAAAAATTATAATAAAAGTATGGGAACATTAATTGATATTCAGCATCCAATAGATTATAAAGAATATCATCATCCGGATAGTATTAATATTCCTTATGAGACTTTACTTTTAAATTATAAAACTTTATTAGATAAAAATAAAAGTTATTATATTATATGTAATAAAGGTACTAAGTCTAGAAAAGTTGTAGCTATATTAGAATTTTATGGGTATGATGTAACTCAAATGAGTTATGAATAAAAAGTAAGCAAAAGTTAAAAGTTGCTTATTTTTTTATATAGTAAAAAATATGTGAATAGTAACAAAAATATTGATTTTTTGCAAATATTATTGTAATATAAAAATATAACATAAAGTATTACAATTATAAAAAGAAGTTTTGACATGTTTTGTCGAACTTGATGAAATTATATTAATAATGTTGTATTATGTTAGGGTAAAGGAAAAGGATATTTATAATGAAAAGGATAATTTTAGTAATAGTAGGAATACTAGGTGTTTTTGGTGTAGTTTTATTATTTGGGAGAGAAGAAAATAATAATATTTATTTAACAAATAAAGAAATAAAAAATAG
>CANPYU010000171.1 GCA_947588665.1 uncultured Bacilli bacterium
AAGGAACCAGCGACTACAATTACAAGTTTTTTCTTATCATCAAGAGCAAGAGCACTTTTTTTTATCTCTTTAGTGTTTATGGCAGCTTCACCACAAGGATTACCGGTATAAACAACTTTTTTAGCTTTATTAAATTTTTTTATTGTAGATAAAAAAGAGACGGCAACTAAATCTATATTTTTGGCTAAAGCTTTATTAGTTTTACCTACTATGCTATTTTGTTCATGTAAAAATGTTTTTATTTTTAATGATTTTGCAGCTTTAATTACAGGATAAGTTACGTATCCTCCAAAACCTAAAACTAAATCAGGTTTAAATTCTTTTAAAATACGGCGACATTTATAATAGTTACTTGTTATTAAATAAATATTTTTAAAATCACGGCCAATATTTTTAGTAAAGCCATATATTTCTATTCCTTCAAAGCGAATGCCTCTTTTAGGTATAATTTCACTTTCCATGCGATTTTTAGTTCCTATATAAAGAACTTCTAAATTAGAATATTTTTCTTTTAGCTTATCTATGACGGCTAAAGCGGGATAAATGTGACCACCTGTACCTCCGGCACTAACAACGATACGCATAAACTCACCTCTCAATCTAATTATACTATAATTTTTTAAAAAAACTATAATTTTTTTATTTATTTAGTGTTATCTATTTCCAAAAGAGACCTTTTAAGGCGTTAAATAGATTAGTTAAGCCTTTAGTCATGACCTCTTCAATGCATTTAGAAGCTTTATTGCCTATTTTAGTAATACTATTAGAATAATCAACTTTTTCTTCTTTTAAATAATCTTTAACATCTACCATTTCCCCATTTTTTAAATCATTTTCAAATTTTTCCATAGCTTCTTTAGTAAGAACGGCTTTATTACTTACTTTAGTGTTGTAATAACCACTTTCAAAAGCAATAAGTAAGGCAACATAGACTAAAAATAACAAAAATAAGATCTTAATAAAAGGATTAGTTTTTTTCTTTTTCATTAATAACCTCCTTAATAACATTTGCTAATACTTTTAATGTTCGAGTAACTTCCGTGATGGTGTTATCTTGACCACCAATTTCTATTAATAAAACGTGAGGATTTAAATCTTCATTATATATTTCAGTGTTAACTAAAGATATACCTTGAGATAAATTGGGATTTTGTTTTATTAGTTTAGTATTTAAAATAGTGGCTAATTCTAAATTTAATTCATATGTAGGATAATTAGTGCCAATGATAAATTTAATTTTAGCGTAATTCCCCGTTTTAGTTTCATAAGTCGTATTTTGATATGTTTCACTAGATATTTGAAGATCAAAAAAATAGTTTAAAGTAGGGTTTATTTTTTGCGCTTTAGTTAGAAGTTCTTTAGAAGCTAAATAATTATTAGAGTAATTTTTTTCTTTTACTAATGCATTAATACTTGTTAATTCTACCTGAGAGTTTATGCCTTCTTTTCTTAAATATTCAGCTAAAATTAAAGTTGCAGTGGAAGATATAGGGTTTATATTGTAATCATTATTATTTGTACTTTGGTATTGGGCAGTTTGAAAAGTATTATAAAGATAAACTAAGGGTTTAGAGATAATTAAGTCTTTCATATTATTTGAGTTATAATTAGTTGTTTTAGAATAAGGAATTAAACCAAAGGAATTTTTATATAAGTATAAATCTTTATTATATATATAAGGACTATTTAAATTATTACCAAAAGAATTATAGTTGATTAGGTAAAGAAGTTTAGAGTTATTAGAACTAATAAAAATACTTATACTAAAGTATATTATAAGGATAATAATAAATATACTCACTACTTTTATAATTAATAGTTTATAACGAGGAATTTTTATTACTCTTCGACTTACAAATCTTTGCATACAATCACCATATATATTATATAAGAAAGAATGAAAAAAACTTGTCGAAATAAAAATTATTTTTAATAAAATAGCTTTATAATAAATGAGTATTTTATTTGTAAATATGTGCAAAATTTATTTGACCAAAAAATATTTAGCATTTTATAATTTTATTAAGAGGCACATAGTTGGTGTTTTATTACTCAGTCCTATTTTAATAGTAATAATATTATAGAAAGTAAGGCGAAGTTCATGATACTACTTAATTTTAAGGTAAATTGTACCCAGAAAAATAGAACACCTACAATTTGTTAGGTGTTCAAAAACCAAAATTTTGGACTGATGACACCAACAAGTGCCTCTTTTTTGTTTGATAAACTAAAATATAGATAAATTGCAAGTATTTTTATAATGCCTAAAATTAAAAGAACAGAGATAAAACTCTATTCTCGTATTTGAATTTAAAAATTTAATTTTTCTAATTCTTCAAGAGATAGGCCTGTAGCTTTAGAAATGTCCTCTTTTGATACGTTTAGCTTTAAAAAATTTTTTGCTATTTCGGTAGTTTTTTCTATATTACCTTCTTTAATTCCTTGTTGATAGCCTTTTCTAATACCTTTTTGTTCAGCAATATAATTGGCCCATTCTCCAAATATCTTTTTGGTTTGTTCATCATTTAC
>CANPYU010000172.1 GCA_947588665.1 uncultured Bacilli bacterium
TCAGTATATAGAAGAATCTTCTTTGCAAGCAAGAAAAGCAGATTATTTTACTGTTGGAACAGTTGGAAATGTTTCAGCAACATCAAATTACATAAGTAATCACAAAGGTATGAATGATTATTTGACTTCATGTAAAGTTTTAATTAATAGTGCAAAAAATGCTGCTGGTGATGTTGGATTATATAGAGGTGATTCTAATGGTTATGTTAGTAATAATACGGTTTTAGCTTCATTAGCAGGTATTAGTAGTAGTGATAATAAGAAAAATTATACGTCACCAAAAGTTACTACTTCTAGTGAATATCAAACTAATTGTGGATATAGATTATCAGCTTTATATTTAAGTAATGATAAAGATGCTGAAAAAATAGGTGGAGATTTATATGTTGCTTTATTTTACATGGAAGATGCAGTTCCAACTTTTGTTGATGTAGGAATTATTGAATCAACTGGTTTTTTTAAACCTTATTATGCATCTGTAAATCAATCTACGAAAGGTAGTTTGTCAATTAAACTTTATGTGTCTTCGGGGGCTGCTGGTTCAACGACTAATGCAAAAGGTATAACATGGTTATATCAATCAGAATGTAAAAATAACTAATTAATTTTAGCGTATATAAATAAAAAATATATAAGGAGGAATTATTCAAATGAAAAAAAATATGAAAGGTATTACTTTGGTGTCACTAGTTATAACAATTATTGTTATGTTAATATTAGCTGGTGTATCAATACAAATGGCAACAGGAGATAATGGTGTTTTAAACAGAGGCCAACAAGGAGCTGTAAAAACAAAATTAGCAGGAATACTAGAGGAATTAAATAATGCAGTTTTATCTTTAGAAACAGATTTTAGAAGTCAGTATATAGAAGAATCTTCTTTGCAAGCAAGAAAAGCAGATTATTTTACTGTTGGAACAGTTGGAAATATTTCAGCAACATCAAATTACATAGGTAATCACAAAGGTATAAATGATTATTTAACTTCATGTAAAATTTTAACAGGTAGTGCAAAAAATTCCGCTAATGATATAACAGTTTCTGGTGCAGATAATAGTAAAGTTATAGCAGTTTTAGCTGGTATGAATACTAGTGCAACAAATAAAAAAGATTATACTTCTGGAACATCAACTAGCACAAAATGTGGATATAACTTGTATGCATTATATTTGAGTAATGATAAAACATCTAGTAAAATAGGCGGAGATTTATATGTTGCATTATATTATATGGAAAAGGCTGTACCAACATTTGTTGATGTAGGAATTATAGAAGCAACAGGATCATTTACTCAAGGGACAATACCTGCAACTTCTGTTAAAGGTATATCATGGTTATATCAATCAGAATATAAAAATAACTAATTAATTTTTGCGTATATAAATAAAGTATATATTTAAGGAGGAATTATTTAAATGAAAAAAAATATGAAAGGTATTACTTTGGTGTCATTAGTTATAACAATTATCGTTATGTTAATATTAGCAGGAGTATCAATACAAATGGCAACAGGAGATAATGGTGTTTTAAACAGAGGTCAACAAGGAGCTGTAAAAACAAAATTAGCAGGAATAATGGAAGAATTAAATAATTCAGTTTTGTCTTTGGAAACAGATTTTAGAAGTGAGTATATAGAAGAATCATCTATGCAAGCAAGAAAAGCAGATTATTTTACAATAGGAACAGTTGGAACTATACCAGCTACATCAAATTACATAAATAATCATAAAGGTATGAATGATTATTTGACTTCATGTAAAATTTTAACTACTGGAGCAATTAATGATGCCAACGATGTGGGGTTAAGAGAGAAAGATAAAAGTAGTAATACAACTGTTTTAGCTACATTAGCTGGTATGAAAAGTGATGCTAGCAATAAGAAAAATTATACTACCTCTAAAAATTATGAGACTAATTGTGGATATACATTATCAGCTTTATATTTAAGTAATGATAGAGATGCTACTAAAGTAGGTGGAGATATATATGTTGCTTTATTTTACATGAAAGATTCAGTTCCAACTTTTGTAGACGTAGGAATTATTGAAATAACTGGTTTTTTTATTCATGGTCAAAGTGAAGTATATCAATCTAGAAAAGGTAATCTAGCAATTTGGAATTTTAAATCTGCAAGTTCTGGTGAAGCTATGTGTAAAGGAGGAATTTCGTGGTTATATCAATCAGAATGTAAAAATAACTAATTAAGTTTTAGCGTATATAAAAAAATATATATTTAAGGAGAAATTATTCAAATGATAAAAAACATGAAAGGTATAACTTTGGTGTCATTAGTTATAACAATTATCGTTATGTTAATATTAGCTGGTGTATCAATACAAATGGCAACAGGAGATAATGGTGTTTTAAACAGAGGCCAACAAGGAGCTATAAAAACAAAATTAGCAGGAATAATGGAAGAATTAAATAATGCAGTTTTGTCTTTGGAAACAGATTTTAGAAGTGAGTATATAGAAGAATCATCTATGCAAGCAAGAAAAGCAGATTAT
>CANPYU010000173.1 GCA_947588665.1 uncultured Bacilli bacterium
TGATAATAGAGTATTTACTATTAATTGCGATAAAATAGTTGATGATTGTGGTACAACTTGGTATGGTGTTTCTTATAATATTTATGATCCAGAACATTCAACTCGAGATGATGGAGTGGTAGTGGTTCATTATTAATTATGAAAAAGAAACTAATTATTAGTTCTTTTTTTGACTCTTTTTAAAGTGTTATTTTTATTATAATTATTAATACCAAATTGATAATATAAAATTGAATTAGTTATTTCTTCATCTTGTTTAAATTTTTCTAAAAATAATTTTTTTTCTTGTTTTGATAAGTTAAAAGTACTTAAAAATTTTTTAATTTCCCAATTTGGACTATTTAACATTTGGGTAATTATTTCTTCTCTAGTTAAAAATTTTTCTATATATAAATTTGCAACTACATACATATCATAATAGCCATAATATTCATCATTATAATTAACACAATTACCAAAGCCAATAACTTTGGCGACAATAGGGTTGTTATCAAAATAGCGAAAAACATCACAAAGAAAGGTACACATATGAAAACCATGACCATTATTGCCAAACTTTAAATTATTATTATAATGATAAACTTGGCCAGCTAAAAATTTTTTACCATATCTATTAGTTTGATCATTATTAAATGCCTTATAACCTTTAACTATCATACATATTCCTTTTCTTTTAGAATTTTATTATAACATATAAAAATATATTTTGAATATTTATTGTCAATTTATAACTTGTTTGCTAAAATACTAAATAAAAAAGGAGAAAACGTATGCAAGTAGTTAATTTAACAAAGAGACAATTTGCCAAATTAAAACCTATTGAACTAGATAAAGGAATTTTAAATAATGAAGCAGATATGTATTATCTTTATGGTAAAAAGGGTTGGGAAAAAAGAAAATATATTTTAAAGAAACTTTATCATGATAAAGGAGAAATTTTTGGTAATAAACTTTATACAATTAATGCACTTATCGATAAAAAGAGCGAAATTAATATGGAAGAATTAATAATGCCAGAAGCCCTAGGAGTTGTTTCACAAGAAATAGTTGGACCAATTATGTCTTATATTCCTGGTATTAATTTAAGTTATATTTTAGCATCTTCTGATTTAGAATTTTCTTTAAAACAAAAAATTGCTTATTTACAAGAAGTTGGAACTATTTTAAAAAAAATGCATAAAGTAAGAGAATATACTAGTGTTAATGATTTTTATTTAAATGATATTCATGAAGGCAATTTTATTTTAAATACTAAAACTAATCATATTAATGCAGTTGATTTAGATAGTGCTAAAATAGGAAATAATATACCATTTCCATCTTATTATTTAGGTCCTTTTGGTTTGCATACTTATTCTTCTAAATATCAAGAGACAGATCCAGATCATTTTATTGGTGCCTTTTATAAAATTAATGAAAATACCGATATTTATTGTTATATTATGATAATTTTAAAATTTATTTATCAATATGATGTAATCAATATGATGCCAGAAGAATTTTATAATTATTTAGAATACATGAGTAATTTAGGTATATCTAAAGAATTAATTGATATTTTTTCGACAATTTTAATTAATAAAGATAATATTAATCCCTATGAATATTTAGAAGAATTAATACCATTTTATGATAAATTAAATAGAAATACATTTGTTAGAGTTCGAAGTAAATAAAAATGATTATAATAAGTAATGAACTTAAGTTAAAAGATTGAGAGGTTTTGATAAATAATGGTAAATGAAGAAAATTTAAATAAAATTTATAATGGAGTTATTGATGGAGAAGATTTAACAACAAAAGTATTAAATAGTTATGGCTTTAATTCCAAAGATATAACTAATTTAATTTCTGATGGAATAATAGAAAGATTAAAAAGAGGTTACTATCAATTTTTAGACGTAGATAAATTACTTTTTTATGGTAAAATTTTAATATCAAAAAAAGAATATGCCAGAGCTAATATCTGTTTTCAAAAATGTCATGAATTAAATCCACAACATAATGGAGCAGCTTTTCAATTATTTATAAGAGCTATTCAAAATAAGAATTATAAAAATGCATTAGAATATTTTGAAATTACTTATCAAACTGATAATGAATTTTATATCCAAGATAGTAATTATTATTTATATTTATTAAGCAATATAGTTGAATTACCTGAAAAATATCGTGAATTTGCTAAATATTTAAAAATTGAAGATATTGAAGTAAAGAATAACGATAAAAGATATTCTAATAGAGAGCAACAAAATAATATTAGAAGTTTATCATTAAACCAAAGTTTTAATATTGCTTTAAATAGGTTAAATAATTTAATTAGGCAAGAAGGAAAATCTAGTGTTCAAGAATTTTTAATAAGAATTTTATTAAGTCAAGCAAAAGAAAAACATTATGAAATTAAAATGAAAATGCTTTCATTAGTAAAAGATAAAAAATATGATGCACTATTAGAATTATTAAATAAAATTACTATTTATCGTCATTTATCATATGCAGA
>CANPYU010000174.1 GCA_947588665.1 uncultured Bacilli bacterium
CAAGTTTATACATAAGTGAAATTTTCGCTAATAAAATAATCTTATTTTTGAGTGAAATTTTTAAAAATTATTGACAGTTTTTTTTACATGAATGTTTTTTCAAATTTTACCTCACAATAAATAACACGACAAAAAAGAGGAAAGAAAAACTTTCCTCTTTTTTGTTGATTTAGCTTTTTTTAGATTTCTTTTTAGGTTCATGTTCTTCTACGGCAATCACTGTCACAATCAGTAAAAAAACATCCAAGAACACATTATTTATACTAATTTTCAAGATGAAAATATGGCATACAAGATCCATCATTTTTTATTAATAAAAATCCCATTCCACCAATTCCATTTTCTTCAAAATTATTGCTTCCACTTATTTTAACTGCATCAACAATATTTTTAGCATCTTCTAGTTTTTTCTCATTAGTATCAAGCTTCAAACTAGAGCTAGCTTCATCTAAATAATAAAGCATATATGTTACAGTTCCATCTTCTTTCAAAAATAAAATACATTCAGAACCTGTATCTTGACCTTGTTCAAAATACCATGCTTTAACTACATTTTTTGTAAGTATTTCTTGACTATTTGATATATATGCTTCACCATTATTATTAATTAATAGTTGATTATTATTTGCAATATTTACACACAAATTATTTCCTTTTCCAAGTTCTTTAGAAACTGAATCTCTAAAATTTTTTATATATGAATTATTGTCTGTAACTTGATCAGTTTCTTCATTTGTTAGAACACTTATATTTTCTTGATTATTACTATTATCTTCATCTAAATCATTAGATTGTTGTTCTGTTTCTTCAATTTCATTTTTTTCTTCTTTTAAAATATTTTTTGAATTTTCTTGAGTTCCTAAATTACTTATTTTGCTATTTAACTTTGTGCTATTTACATTTTTTTCGCTATAAGATTTATACAAAAAAAATCCCATAACAATAATTACTATTATTGCTATTATTAATAACAATGTTGTCAAACTTATTTTTATTTTTTTTTTCTTTCATTTTTATTTCTCCCCTTTTGTACATTTATTAAATATATATATATAATATATATAATTCTATTAAAAGTCAACTATCAATAAAAATTTACTTATTATGTAGACACCGGGGCGGAGTTTTTGTCCTAAACTTTGGCTCTTCTAATCTTTCTTGTATAATTAAATAAGCATACCTACTTTTTATTTTTATATTTTTCAATTTTTTATTTTTTTGCAACTATTCCGTACAATACTCTTTCTAGTAATATTCCTCTTTCTGTTTTAAATCTTTTAACATATTCATTAAATAAATCTTTATCTACTGATTTTATATGTTCTTCAAATGAATCTTCTATTTCTGAAAAATCATCCAAAATTGGAACTTTTAATAATAATGCCATTAAATCTTCTTCTGTTTTGTAATATTCATTTATTTTTATCTCAACTTTTTCAACTTTTGAAAATCTTGCATTTACTAAATCTTCATAGTCTCTTTCAGATAATGCTTTTTTATCTTTATATCCTTGACCTTTTCCAAATAGCTTTTTTAATTTCCAACAATCTTTCTGATCAACACCTTCAATTACCAATACTCCACCTTTTGCTAGGCAATTGTAAATTTGCTTTGCATCAATAACTGTGTGTCTTGCTGAAACTAAATCAAATAACTCACTTGGAAATGTCATTTTTAAATTATCCATTACTCCAAACTTTACATTCTTTTCTGGATATTTTTTTGCATTTTCTTTAGCTGTATATACCATTTCTTTTGAGAAATCTGTTGCAATTAACATTCTTACATTAGGATATTTCTTTAAAACTTTTTCTCCTCCACCTGTTCCTATGTCTAAACATAAGGATTTTTCATTTACATTTTTCTTTATTTGGTCAAAGTATTCCCAATCAGTTAAATATTCTTCTTCATATTTTATTTCACTAAAATCCCAATTTGCTACTTTTGAATAGTATTCTAATTCTTTTTCTTTCATTTTCTATATCTCCTTGTATAATATATTTGGTTGTATCAAAAAAGAACCTCCCTTCTATGAACATAAGCAAAAACAACCATAAAATTTTGCTATGGTTTATATTTTTGCCATTCATAAAGAAAGATTCTCAACATTCTTTATTATTCAAACTATTTCTAGTTATCAATTTCTTTGATAGTATCACGCGAATGGTCGAATTGAAATACTATGATATTATATTAACATAATATTAATAAGTTGTCAAATCTTTCCACTCTATAGATAGTGTCAATTTTACAAAAAAACAAAGATTATATCTAAAATCTAATCTTTGTTTTTTATTTAAATAAATTGTTTTATTTTTGTATAAAAGAATTTGATGTACTACCAGGTGCCTTTCCGCCTTTTTCTACTATTACAATTTCTATTCCTTCTAATCTATATCCATATCCTGCCGAACCTGAGCTAGCTCCATTCTTTGCCCAACCCATCCAGCCAAAATTTTGACAATGTACTCTATAATATATATCATATTGTTTTGAAAGATCTCCGGTTAACCTTATCTTTATAGCCTCTAATCTCAAGCCTTTTCCTGATGTTCCAGACATGGCTCCATTTTTCACATAATTTTGCCAACCAATATTTTGCACATG